>NZ_JBHTLK010000172.1:0-15478 GCF_042678885.1 Saccharothrix hoggarensis | reverse complement strand
GAGGTCCGGGCGTCGCTGGTTCCGGCGCGCGACCGGGTCCGGCGCGGCTGCGCCCGGGTCGGGTGCGGTGTGGCCGGTCAGCAGTGGACGTCGCGGGCGCCGACCAGGTGGTCCGCGTTCAGCGACGGCGCGACCGAGCCGTCGGCCGCCTGGCCTCCCTGCTGGTCGGGCTGCTGCTCCGCCCACGCCGCCAGCTGGTCGAGCACCTTGCGGGCGTCGCTGTTCGGCTTCACCTCGCTGAACTTCTGCCCGATCGCCACGTCGACCGTCGCGTCCTGCCGCTCGTCGCGCACCAGCTCCAGGCACGGCTCGATCAGGCTCAACGTCCGCGCCGCGCCCGCGCCGGGCGCGCCGAACCGGATCTGCCCTCGGCACGCCATGTCCTGCGCGGGGTACACCGGGTCGTTGCCCGGCTCCGCCGCCTGCTTCATGCCCAGCTCGGCCAACGTCGTCGCGACGAACCGGGCCTGGTTGCGCTGCGTGCTCGCGTTGAACACCCGGAACTGCACGTCGCCCGCCGGCACCGGGTCGGTCCGGTCCAGCGCGTCGTGCTCCAGCACCGTGCCGAGCGCCGGCGGCTGCTCCGCCGGTGCCGGCGCGCCGGACACGGGCGAGGGCACCCCGCCGGGCGGGTTGCACTTGATCGCCGCGTCCACGTCGCCCGCGTCGGACAGCACGCGGTTCCACACCACCACCGCGGTCACGGCGAGCACCAGGAAGAGGACGAGCGCCGGCAGCGGCCGACGCTTCCGGTACCGCGTCGACCCGCCGTTCCCCGAACCGGGTCCCACGTCCGTCGACCTCCCCTGGGCCAGTGTTGTCAGTGATCAGGCTATGCCGCGTCCCGTTGTTCCGCGTCTCGGGTCCGGCGTAGCGGGGCGCAATCACCCGGTGGCGGAACGTCAACACCCTCGTCGGGCATCTCGGGACGGGAACACCGGGCGGGAGACGCCCACCCAAAGCCTATCGGGCCAGCGTGCGAAGGGCCTGTCACCCGTCTGCTCAATTAGGGGGAACCCGCTGCACGGCCCTCCGATCAATGAGCTACCCTCTCGGCGCTCCGCGCACCGCCGGACACCTGGAAGCGTCGACGAACAGGGGGTTGGCGCCCGGCAGCACGAGCGAGACCTCCGTCACTGGGGACGGAGGGCACAAACGAGGGTGCTGGTGCGTTAACCAGCGACACGAACAGTCTCCGTTGACCGCAGGGGTGAAAGAAGTATGGCGACCGACTACGACGCACCGCGTCGCAGCGAGGCGGACGAACTCGCTGAGGACTCCCTCGAGGAGCTGAAGGCGCGGCGCAACGAAACGCAGTCCGGGGTCGTCGACATCGACGAGGACGCGACCGCCGAGAACTTCGAGCTGCCGGGCGCCGACCTGTCCGGTGAGGAGCTGACGTTCAAGGTCCTGCCGAAGCAGGCGGACGAGTTCACGTGCTCGAAGTGCTTCCTGGTGCACCACCGCAGCAGGCTGGCCGAGGAAGTCAACGGCCAGTACATCTGCCGCGACTGCGCCTGAGGGCGCCTCCGGGCACGACCGGCACGATCCCGCTCGACCGCTCGACCTCGCACGTCCGCTCCAACCGCACGTCCGCTCCGCCTCGCTCGACCGCTCGACCTCGCACGTCCGCTCCAACCGCACGTCCGCTCTGCCTCGCTCGACCGCTCGGCCCGCACGTCCGCTAGACCCCGCACCACCCGCACCACCGCACGACCCGCACGACCCGCACGACCGCTGGACCCGCACTACCGCACGTCCGCACGCACCTACGACCAGATCTGGGCGCTCACCCCACCGCCGGGGTGGCGCCCAGTCCCCGTTGACGTGTCGACGCGGGCCCGGCAGGGAGTTCACCGATCGCGCAGCAGCGCCGCCAGCTCCTCCGCCGACCGCACGCTGAACAGCCAGTACGGCGTCGGGTCCGCCGGGTCCTTCAGCTCGACCCGCACCATCGGCCCGACCCACCCGCGGTGCGTGACGAACGCCAGCGGGTCCAGGTTCGGCCCCATCGCCTTCCGCTTCGCCTTCGCGTCGAACACCTCGACCTCGCCGAGCAGGTCCAGCGGCACGTGCGCCGCGCCCACCCGCAGCTCGCCGCCCGACACCTCGACCTTCGTCGAACCCATCCGGACGATCAGCAGCAGCGCCAGCGGCACCGTGATGACGTACGGCAGCCACGACCGCACACCGGGGAACCCCATGTGGATCTCGGCGGCCAGCAGCGCGGCCGCGGCCAGCGGCAACGGCCAGCCCCACCAGGGCACGTACAGCCGCTCGCGGAACACGATCGGGGCGGTCACAGCACTCTCGCTCACGTCACCAGGGTAGTCTCGCGCGCCGTGCCCAGCGTCGAGGTCCTGTTGTCCCGGCTCGATCCCGCAGTCCCACTCCCCACGTACGCCCGACCGGGTGATGCGGGCGCCGACCTGGTGACGACCACCGACGTGGTGATCGAACCGGGTGAGCGCGCCGTGGTCGGCACGGGCATCGCGATAGCGCTGCCCGAGGGCTACGCGGGGTTCGTGCACCCGCGGTCGGGGCTCGCCGCGCGCGTCGGCCTGAGCGTGGTCAACACGCCGGGCACGATCGACGCGGGCTACCGGGGCGAGATCAAGGTGTGCCTGGTGAACCACGACCTGCGTGACGCCGTCGTGCTGACCCGAGGTGACCGGATCGCCCAGCTGGTGGTGCAGAAGGTGGAGCACGCGGTGTTCCGCGAAGTCGACGAGCTGCCCGACTCCGCGCGGGGCGCGGGCGGCTACGGCTCTACAGGCGGGCACGACGTGCTCGCCCGGACGGAGGGGTGAAGGCGATGTTCGGAAAGCGCCGCAAGCGCGGTAGGCACTCCGCGAACCGGGGGACGGCGCAACCCGAGGTCGAGTTCGACGGGGTGGAGCCCGCCGAGGACGGCCCGTTCGACGAGCCGCAGGCCCCGGACGACGGACTGAACCGGCTCGACCTCGGCTCGATCCGGCTGCCCGTGCCCGAGGGCGCGCAGCTCCAGGTCGAGATGGACCCGGCGGGCGCGGTGCGCGCCGTGCACCTGCTCACGACCGTCGGCCAGCTCACCGTGAGCGCGTTCGCGGCGCCGAAGTCGGACCGGCTGTGGCCGGAGGTCTGCGGCGAGATGATCGCCCAGTTCAAGAACGACGGGTTCCGCATCCTCCGCGAGAACGGCGACTGGGGCGAGGAGATCGCGGCCCGCAACAACGAGGTGCACCTGCGCGTGGTCGGCGTCGACGGCCCGCGGTGGATGCTGCGCGGCATCGCGGCGGCGCCCACGGAGGAGCAGGGCCTCCGGGCGACCCAGGCCCTGTACGCGCTGATGCGCGACACGATCGTGGTGCGCGGCGAGCAGGCGATGCCGGTGCGGACGCCGTTGCCGATCGAGCTGCCCGAGGCGATCGCCCGGCACATCCAGGCTCAGCAGCCCGGCTGAGCCGACGCGTCGAGGAACGCGGCGAGCGCGGCGCGGCCCAGGGCTTCCCGGTCCGCGCCCACCGCCGCCACGGTCGTCGTGCGCAGAGCGGCACGAGGAATCGCCTCGACCCACTTCCGGGCGACTTCGAACGGGTGCACGGGGTCGTCGGTCCACGCGGCGACACCCACCGGCGCCGTCAGCCCGCCCAGCTCGGCCAACGTCGGCGAGGCCGTCCCGGCGGCCTCCCGCAGCGCCGCCGCCAGCCGTGACCCGTACCGCGGCCACGCCCGCCGCAGTTCCGCGCCCAGCCACCCGTCGACGCCGGTCAGGGCCGTTTCGACGCCCGCCGACTCCACCACCGAGGCGCTCGCCGAGGTCGCCAGAGCCGCCGGCGCGCCGTCCGCCGGGCCGTTCCACGCGGGCAGCGTGACCAGCACGCCCGCGCACCGCTCGGGATGCCGTACCGCCCACGTCGCGGCCACGTGCGCGCCCAGCGACACCCCGCCCACGACGACCGGCGTGCCGCCCCAGGCCGCGTCCAACGCCTCGAAGTGCTCCCGCACGCCCCGCGACGGGGGTGCGACCAGGGAGAACCCGGCCTCGTCCAGCGGGCCTGCGAACACCGACGCGACGAACACCTCGTCGGACGCGGTGCCCGGCAGCAGAACGACGCGTGAAGAACTCATGGCGTCAGATCCTCCCCCAGTCGGATACCCGGTCGGGTGTACCCGGTTACGCTGGCTGTTGGACGGGCTTCGCTGTCGAGGCCCCGCGCATTCCAGGAGTCGGGGATGACTGGTACTGGGGGTGGCTACTGGCGCCGCCTCGTGCGTCGGCTTACCACCGACGTCAACGAGTTGGACGCCGACGACCTGTCCCGAAAAGCCCAGGCCGTCGGTGCCATCCGCGCGTGCGACTGCGAGTCCGGCCAGGAGGTGACGGTGTTGGGGAGGTTGCGCAGCGTCGAGCTGTGCCCCCGTGACGCCGCCGCCACGCTGGAGGCGGAGTTGTACGACGGCACCGAGGGCGTCACGCTGGTCTGGCTGGGCCGTCGCCGCATCGCGGGCATCGAGCCGGGCCGCACCATCAAGGCCAAGGGCCGGATCGCCGTCCGGGACGGTCGCAAGGTGCTCTACAACCCCTACTACGAGTTGCAGAACGCTTCATGACATCAGTGAACGGGCCGCAGAGCCGTCCCGAGCAGTCCGAGAACCGGTCCGACGACAACCAACCCGAGAAGCAGCCGACGTTGCTCGAGCAGATGGGCGGCGTCAGCGGCCTGCTGTTCTCCTCGTTGCCCGTCGTGGTGTTCGTCCTGGTGAACGCGTTCGCCGGGCTGATGCCCGCGATCTGGAGCGCCCTGTCGGCGGCGGTCGTCATCGGCATCGTGCTGGCGATGCGCAAGGGCTCCGTGCAGCCCGCCGTGTCGGCGGTGTTCGGCGTCGGCATCGCCGCGTTCATCGCCTACCGGACGGGTGACGCCAAGGGCTTCTTCCTGTTCGGCATCTGGCAGAGCCTCGTCTACGGCGGCGTGTTCCTCGCGTCGATCCTGGTCAGGTGGCCGCTGGCGGGCGTGATCTGGTCGTTCCTCAACGGTCAGGGCCAGGCGTGGCGGCAGGACAAGGCGAGCGTCCGGGACTACGACATCGCGACGCTCGTGTGGGCGCTGGTGTTCGGATCGCGGTTCGTGGTGCAGCGGTGGCTGTACGACGAGGCGTCGGTCGGCTGGCTGGCCGCCGCGAGGCTGGCGATGGGCTACCCGTTGATGGCGGTGGCGCTGGTCGTCACCGTGTGGGCGGTGCGCCGTTCGGACAAGCGCCTCAAGGCCGCCCTCGCCCTCCAGGAGGAGGAGAACCGCGCGGCGGAGGAACGCCTCCGCGCGCAGGCCGAGGGCAAGCCGAACACGTACCAGCAGATGCTGGACCACAACCCCACCCACCGCCCGCAACCGACTCCGGCGGAGGACCGCTAACCACCGGCCGCCCCCACCTCCCGATCCGGCGCCACCAGCCGCCTCGGGCAACGGGCTCACCGGCACCGGCATCGCCCACCCAGGGCCACCGGCCGACCAGGCGCCACGGGCTAACGGGCACCACCGGTCGTCCACGGGTCATCTGCCGAACACCTGGCGACAGGGCTATACGGCCTGCTCAAAGCCACCGGCAACCGGCCCGTCAAGGTCATCGGCCTACCGGGCGTCACGGGCCTACCGGCATCACGGGTCAACCGGGCATCACGGGTCAACCGGGCATCACGGGTCAACCGGGCATCACGGGTCAACCGCGCGTCACGGGTCAACCGCCCCAGAACGCTACGCAGGGGTCCCCGCCAAGGGGACCCCTGCTTTCATTCTCCCGCAGGGGTACGACAATCCGGGAGTTCCGACAAGTCCCGGCGTTCCCGGACTTCCGGCGTTCCCGGACTTGCGGGCGTTCCCGGAGTTCCCGGAGTCCCAGCGACCTCCGCCTCAGTACCCCAGTGCCGAACGAATCTCGCGTTCCACGTCCGCAGCGGCCACGAACAGCAGCTCGTCGCCGCCTTCCAGCGTGTCCTCGGGCGTCGGCACGATGACCCTGCCCCCGCGCAGGATCGTCACCAGCGCCGCGTCCCGCGGCAGCGCCAGCCCGTTCACCGGCGAACCAGCCAACGGAGTGTCACCCGGAAGAGTGATTTCCACGAGGTTCGCCTGACCCTGCCGCAACGTCATCAGCCGCACCACGTCGCCGACCGTCACGGCCTCCTCCACCAGCGCCGACAGGATGCGCGGCGTCGACACGGCCACGTCCACCCCCCACGACTCGGTGAACAGCCACTCGTTCGCCGGGTCGTTCACCCGCGCCACCACGCGCCGCACCGCGAACTCGGTCTTCGCCAGCAGCGACACCACCAGGTTGACCTTGTCGTCACCGGTGGCGGCGATGACCACGTCGCACAGCTGCATCCCGGCGTCTTCCAGGGACGACAGCTCGCACGCGTCGGCCTGCACCCACTCGGCCTGCTCCACGGTGTGCGGTTCGAACTGCGTCCGGTCGCGCTCGATCAGCATCACCTGGTGCCCGTCGGACACCAACTCGGCCGCGATGGACCGGCCCACCGCGCCCGCACCAGCAATCGCGATACGCACTCAGCTCTCCTCGGGCGCGTGAGCCGCAGCCGCGGCCACATCGGTCACGGTGCCGGACAGGGCCGCCACGTACACCTGGTCGTCGGCCTGCAGCACGGTCTTCGAGTCGGGCAGCACACCCGTGCCGAACCGCATCACGAACGCCACCCGGCAGCCGGTGGCCTCCTGCAGGTCGCGCACGGTCCGGCCCACCCAGTCCTCGTGCAGCTCCAGCGGCAGCACGGCCACGGTGCCGGACGGGTCGCGCCACGCGGTCGCGGTGCCCTCCGGCAGCAGCATCCGCAGGAACCGGTCGGTGGACCACGGCACGGTCGCCACGGTCGGGATGCCCAGCCGCTCGTACACGGCGGCGCGCTTCTCGTCGTAGATCCGGGCGACCACGGCCTCCACCCCGAACGTCTCCCGCGCCACCCGCGCCGAGATGATGTTGGAGTTGTCGCCGCTGGACACGGCCGCGAACGCGCCCGCTCTCTCGATGCCCGCCTCGATCAGCACCCGCTGGTCGAACCCGTTGCCCACGACCTGCTGGCCGTGGAAGTCGGAGCCGAGCCGGCGGAAGGACTGCGCGTCCTTGTCGATCACCGCGACCTGGTGGTCCAGGCGCTCCAAGGCCCTGGCCAGGGACGAGCCCACCCGGCCACAACCCATGATCACCACGTGCACGAAAGCCTCCTGAACGACGCTTACGGAGAACCTACCCACGATTACTCCGACCAGGGGACGCGGACCCCTTACGCTTTCGACCCGTGTCCAAGCTCGCAACAGCGGCCAAGCGCCTGCTGGTCGGCAGGCCCTTCCGCAGCGATCGCCTAGCCCACACCCTGCTCCCCAAGCGCATCGCCCTGCCGGTGTTCGCCTCGGACGCGATGTCGAGCGTCGCCTACGCCCCCGAGGAGATCTTCCTCGTCCTGTCGGTGGCGGGCCTCTCGGCCTACGCGATGGCCCCGTGGGTCGGCGTGGTGGTCGTCGTCGTGATGCTCACGGTGGTGGCGAGCTACCGGCAGAACGTGCACGCCTACCCGTCCGGTGGCGGCGACTACGAGGTCGCCACGGTCAACCTGGGTCGCAGAGCGGGCCTCACGGTCGCGAGCGCGCTGCTCGTGGACTACATCCTCACCGTCGCCGTCTCCATCGCCTCGGCCGCCGCCAACATCGGCTCGGCCATCCCGTTCGTCGCCACGCACAAGGTCGAGTTCGCGGTCGCCGCGATCATCATCCTCACGGCGGTCAACCTGCGCGGCATCCGCGAGTCGGGCAGCGCGTTCGCGATCCCGACCTACGCGTTCATGGTCGGCATCACGCTGATGATCGGCTACGGCCTGTACCGGGGGTTCGTCGCGGGCGACGTCATGCGCGCCGAGAGCGCGGGCCTGGAACTGCGCGCCGAGGACGACCACCTGATGGGCCTGGCGTTCATGTTCCTCGTGCTCCGCGCGTTCTCCTCCGGCTGCGCGGCGCTGACGGGCGTCGAGGCGATCAGCAACGGCGTGCCGGCGTTCCGCAAGCCGAAATCGCGCAACGCCGCGACGACGTTGCTGCTGATGGGCCTGATCGCGGTCGTGATGCTGATGGGCCTGATCGTGCTGGCCCAGCTCACCGGCGTGCGGATGGCCGAGGACCCGGACCACCAGCTGGTCAACGCGCCGGAGGGCTACGAGCAGAAGACGATGGTGGCGCAGATCGCGGGCGCCGTGTTCGAGGGCTTCCCGGTCGGCTTCTTCTTCATCACCGGCGTCACCGCGCTGATCCTCGTCCTGGCGGCGAACACCGCGTTCAACGGCTTCCCGGTGCTCGGCTCGATCCTCGCCCAGGACCGCTACCTGCCCCGCCAGCTGCACACCCGCGGCGACCGGCTGGCGTTCAGCAACGGCATCGTGTTCCTCGCCGGCGCGGCGATCATCCTGGTCATCGCGTTCGACGCCGAGGTCACCAAGCTCATCCAGCTGTACATCGTGGGCGTGTTCGTGTCGTTCACGATGAGCCAGACCGGCATGGTCCGGCACTGGAACCGGCTGCTGGCGACCGAGACCGACCCGGCCGCCCGCCGCCGCATGCGCCGCTCGCAGGCGATCAACACGTTCGGCCTGGTCATGACGTCGTCGGTGCTCGTGGTCGTGCTGATCACGAAGTTCACCAACGGCGCGTGGATCGCCATCGCCGCGATGGGCGCCATCTACGCCCTCATGACCGCCATCCGCCGGCACTACGACCGGGTCGCCGAGGAGCTGCGCCAGCAGGAGCGGCAGAAGCTCCTGCCCGCCCGCAACCACGCCATGGTGCTCGTCTCCAAGCTCCACATGCCCACGTTGCGGGCCCTGGCGTACGCCAAGGCGACGCGACCGGACATCCTTGAGGCCGTCACGGTCAACGTGGACGACATCGACACGCGCCGCCTCGTGCAGGCGTGGGAGAAGGAGAACTTCAAGGTGCCGCTGAAGGTGATCGAATCGCCCTACCGGGAGATCACCAAGCCGGTCCTGGACTACGTCAAGCGGGTCCGCACGGACAACCCGCGCGACGTGGTGACGGTGTTCATCCCGGAGTACGTGGTCGGTCACTGGTGGGAGCAGTTCCTGCACAACCAGAGCGCCCTGCGGCTCAAGGGCAGGCTGCTGTTCCAGCCCGGCGTGATGGTGACGAGCGTGCCGTGGCAGTTGGCGTCATCCTCGAAGGTGACGGACAAGGACGACGTCGTCGCGCCGGGGGCCATCCGGCGCGGCTTGGACAAGCGTGGCCAGGACGATCAGGGGAACCGCAGGTGACGGCGACGTGGAAGCAACGGCTGATCGAGGTCGAGGTCGGCCCGGTCGCCCACGGCGGGCACTGCGTCGCCCGCCACGAGGGCCGCGTCGTGTTCGTCCGGCACGCCCTGCCCGGTGAACGGGTCCTCGTCCGCGTCACCGAGGACACCGGCGGCTCGTTCTGCCGAGGCGACGCCGTCGAGGTCCTGGAGGCGTCGCCGGATCGCGTCGAGGCGCCGTGCCGGTACGCGGGACCGGGCCTGTGCGGCGGCTGCGACTGGCAGCACGCGTCGTGGCAGGCCCAGCGCGAGCTGAAGGCCGCCGTGGTCAGCGAGCAGCTGCACCGGCTCGCCAAGCTCGACTGGGAGGTCATCGTCGAGGACCTGCCCGGCGGGCCCGAGGACTGGCGCACCCGGATGCGGATGGCCGTCGGCCGCGACGGCCGCGCCGGGTTCCGCGCCCACCGCAGCCACGACGTCATCGCCGTGGACGACTGCGTCATCGCCGTGCCCGGCGCGCTGGACGGCGTGGTCGACCGCACGTGGCCGCCGAAGTCCGAGCTCGTCGTCACCCGTGACGCGGGCGGGCAGGTCCACCTGACCGAGGTCGGCCCGCCCGTCGTGCGCCGCGGCCGTCCCGTGCCCGGCCCGTCCCGGCTCATCGGCGGCAGCGGCACGGCCACCGAACTCGCCGCGGGCCGGGCGTGGAACGTCCGCGCCGACGGCTTCTGGCAGGTCCACCCGGCGGCCGCCGACACGTTCGCCGCGGTCGTCCGCGACTGGGCCGACTGCCAACCCGGTGACCGCGCCTGGGACCTGTACGGCGGCGTCGGCCTGTTCGCGTCCTTGCTGGCCGAGCAGGTCGGCGAGACCGGTTCCGTGGCCGTGGTCGAGTCGTCGTACGGCGCGGTTGAGGACGGCAAGCGCAACCTGTCCGACCAACCGCAGGTCAGCTGGTACGCGGGCCGCACCGAGGCGGTCCTGGAGACGCCCGACTTCACCGACCTGCCGCCGGACGTCGTCGTGCTGGACCCGCCCCGCAAGGGCGCGGGCCGGGTGGTGGTCACCGCCATCGCCCGCAGCCGCCCCGCACGTGTGGTTTACGTCGCGTGCGACCCGGCCGCCCTGGCCCGCGACATCGCCGCCTTCGCCCACCACGGCTACGAGTTGGCCCAGCTCAGGGCGTTCGACGCGTTCCCCATGACCCACCACGTCGAGTGCATCGCCCTGCTGAGGCCCGCTCGCTGAGCGGTGTCTCAGTCCGTGGTCCGTAGACTGACCGGACGAATCGGGGAGTCGAACCACAGGGCGAGGTGGAGCGGTGACGCTGCTGGAATCCGTGCACGGACCGGCGGAGCTGAAACGTCTGGGTGCCGATGAGCTGGTGCGGCTCGCGGAGGAGATCCGCCGGTTCCTGGTCGACAAGGTCTCCCGGACCGGCGGGCACCTGGGGCCCAACCTCGGCGTGGTCGAGCTGACGATGGCGGTGCACCGGGTCTTCGACTCGCCGCACGACTCGATCGTGTTCGACACCGGGCACCAGAGCTACGTGCACAAGATCCTCACCGGCCGGCGCGCCGGGTTCGACACGCTCCGCCAGAAGGGCGGCCTGTCCGGTTACCCGTCCCGGTCGGAGAGCGAGCACGACGTCGAGGAGAACAGCCACGCCTCGACCGCCCTCTCCTACGCCGACGGCCTCGCCAAGGCCTACCAGCTCGGCGGCCAGCGGCGGCACGTCGTCGCGGTCGTCGGCGACGGCGCCCTCACCGGCGGCATGTGCTGGGAGGCGCTGAACAACATCGCCGCCGGCTCCGACCGGCCCGTGGTGATCGTGGTCAACGACAACGGCCGCTCCTACTCGCCCACCATCGGCGGCCTGGCCGACCACCTGTCGTCACTGCGCCTGCAGCCCGGCTACGAGCGCGCCCTCGAACGCGGCAAGAACGCCCTCCAGGGCACCCCGATCGTCGGCAAGCCCGTCTACGCGGCCCTGCACGCGGCCAAGCGCGGCATCAAGGACGCGCTCAGCCCGCAGGCCATGTTCGAAGACCTCGGCCTCAAGTACATCGGCCCGGTCGACGGCCACGACCACGCGGTCCTCGAGTCGGCGCTGCGCCGCGCCAAGTCGTTCGGCGGGCCGGTCATCGTGCACACCGTCACCCGCAAGGGCAACGGCTTCGCGCCCGCCGAGAACCACGAGGCCGACCAGATGCACGCCACCGGCGTCATCGACCCCATCACCGGCGAGAACATCGGCCCGTCCAAGCGCACGTGGACCCACGTGTTCGCGGACGAGCTGGCGACGCTCGGCGGCGAGCGGCCCGACCTGGTCGCCATCACCGCCGCCATGCGCGGCCCGACAGGCCTCGACAAGTTCGCCGGCCTGTACCCGGACCGCTGCTTCGACGTCGGCATCGCCGAGCAGCACGCCATGACGTCCGCCGCGGGCCTCGCCATGGGCGGCATGCACCCCGTGGTGGCGATCTACGCGACGTTCCTCAACCGGGCGTTCGACCAGCTCCTGATGGACGTCGCCATGCACAAGCAGGGCGTCACCGTCGTCCTCGACCGCGCGGGCATCACCGGCCCCGACGGCGCGTCCCACCACGGCATGTGGGACCTGTCCATCTGCGGCCTGATCCCCGGCATCCACGTCGCCGCGCCCCGTGACGCCGCCACGCTGCGCGAGGAGCTGCGCGAGGCGGTCCGGATCGCCGACGCGCCGTCCGTCATCCGCTACCCGAAGGCGTCCGTCGGCCCCGACCTGCCCGCCGTCGAGCGGATCGGCACGGTCGACGTCCTCCAGCGCTCCGGCGACGACGTGCTGCTCGTGACCGTCGGCGCGTTCGGTTCGCTCGGCCTGGCCGCCGCCCAGCGGCTCGCCGACCAGGGCATCGGCGTGACCGTCGTCGACCCGCGCTGGGTGTTCCCCGTGTCCGGCGACCTGGTCGAACTGGCCCGCCGGCACCGGCTCGTGGTGACCGTCGAGGACGGCGGCAGGCACGGCGGCTTCGGCTGGGCGCTCGCCGCCGCGCTGCGCGACGCGTCCGTCGACGTGCCGCTGCGCGACCTGGGCATCCCGCAGGAGTTCCAGGAGCACGGCGAGCGCGGCGAGGTGCTGGCCGACATCGGCCTGACCGCGCAGGACGTGGCCCGGCGCATCACCGAGTGGGTCGTGGCGGCCGAGCCCGCCCGGGTCGGCGCGTCCGTCCAGGAGTGAGCCCGCGGCCGGGGCGCCCGTCCGGCGACGGGCACCCCGGCCGACGCGTGTCAGCAGACCCAGACTCCGTCGTGGCGTAGATTGTCACCGCGTCGTTGTCCGACGTCCCCGCATTCGCCTGGTCGAGCTCCTCCCACGACCGAACGCCGACGCGGCCGCGCTCAACGACTCCAGTGCCCCGCGGATCACCTTGTTCACGGAGAGTTTCCGGACGTTGAACGGCAACCTCTGAACAATGGCGATCGGGGGGTGAACGTGATGCCACGAAAGAACGTGTTCTAGAAGGGGTCGACAACCTGCTGTTGACGTTCGCGACGGATCTGCGCGAACTCCGCGAAGCCGCCAGCCGTCCGCCTTATCGCGGTTGGCCGGGCGGGCGCACTTCTCGGCGGAGGCCCTGTGCGACCCGGCGGGAGGCCGTCGCCTGCCGAGCCTGGCCGTGACCATGGCGTACGTGCGGGCCGGAGGCGGCCGGCGGTTCACGTCGTTGGTCGGCAGCGCGCTGGTCCACATCGGCGCGGCAATGGTGAAATCGACTCACGTAGAGAACGCCAACGGGCAATGGCCAACCGCAATTCAACGACGACCGCCACCTAGCCACTAATCGGCCACCGTTCCACGATCCACCAACCCCGCCCCGATCGGCCCGAAGCCGCCCAGCCGCCCGGCCACGCGCCGTCCATCGCTCGGCGCTCGCGTTCATACGCATTCCTCGCCCGGCGGCCGTGCCTGACCCGTGCCCTCACTCGGCGCGCTCGCGCGCCCACCCGCGCCGAGATTCACCCGGAAGCCCCTACTTCCTCCGCAGCCGGCGTTCACCCGGAGGCATCCACACCCAAGGACCGAGGCACCCGGTTCTGTCGGTCCCCTGTGCTTGGGTGTGTGCGAGGGGATCCCGTGCCGGGAGTACCCCTGCGACAGCGCGCCGACGGCATCGACAGCATCGACAGCATCGCGCTAAGCGGGTTCTCAGGGATCTGTGGCACCTTTGTGGGGTGCGGATCCTGGTAGTCGAGGACGAGGTGCCACTGGCCGACGCGATCGCGCGTGGCCTGCGGCGCGAAGGCATGGCGGTCGACGTCGCCTACGACGGCGAGACCGGCCACGAGAAGTCGACCGTGACCCGGTACGACGTGGTCGTGCTCGACCGCGACCTGCCCGGCATGTCCGGCGACGAGCTGTGCAAGGAAATCCTCAGCTCCGGCGCGCTGACCAGGGTCATGATGCTCACCGCCAGCGCCGGCATCGACGACCGCGTCGCCGGCCTGTCCCTCGGCGCCGACGACTACCTGGCCAAACCGTTCGCCTTCCCCGAGCTGGTCGCCCGCGTCCGCGCCCTCGCCCGCCGCGCCACCCCGGCCACCCCGCCCCTGCTCACCGCCCGCGACGTCGAACTCGACCCGGCCCGCCGCACGGTCCGCCGCGCCGGCCACCCCGTCGAGCTGACGCGCAAGGAGTTCGGCGTCCTCGAAGTGCTGCTCGCCGCCAAGGGGTCCGTGGTCTCCAGCGAGGAACTGCTCGAACGCGTCTGGGACGAGAACGCCGACCCGTTCACGACCACCGTCCGCGTCACCGTCATGACGTTGCGCAAGAAGCTCGGCGAACCGGGCATCATCGACACGGTCGTCGGTTCCGGCTACCGCGTGCCCACGGCAGGTTCCACTGAACTCTGAGCTGGCCCGCAGGCGCGGACCGGGGCTGCGCACGCGGCTCACCCTGCTCGCGACCGGCCTGGTCGCGTTCGTCAGCGGCCTGCTCCTCCTGCTCGGCTGGTTGCTCGTCGGTCGCGTCATCGCCTCCTCGCCCCGCTTCGCCGAAGGCAGCACCGTCATCGTCGACGGCCGCGAGGTCGACGCCGGCGCGCTGATGGACCTGCTCGGCGAACAAGCCCGCGACGACGTGCTGCGGTCCGGCTCGATCGCGTTCCTCTGCGTGGTGGCCGCGGCGGCCCTGCTCGCGTGGACCATCACGGGTCGCGTCCTCCAACCCGTGCACGACGTGACCGACGCGGCCCGACGTCTGTCCGCCGAGTCACTGGGGGAGAGGCTGCGCCTCGACGGCCCGCGGGACGAGGTCGCCGAACTGGCCGACACGTTCGACGAGATGCTCGACCGGCTCCAGGCGGCGTTCGACTCGCAGCGGCGGTTCGTCGCCAACGCCTCCCACGAGCTGCGCACACCGCTGGCCGTCATCCGCACCGAACTGGACGTGACGCTCGCCGACCCGGACGCCAACGCCGACGAACTGCGTCGCATGGCGGGAGTGGTGCGGGCCGCGACCGAACGGGCCGAGCAGTTGGTCAGCGCGCTGCTGCTCCTCGCGCGCACGGACGGGCTCGGCCTGGCGGTGCGCGAGCCGGTGGACCTGAACGCCGTGGTCGAGTCCGCGTGGAACGCCGTGCGGGTGGAAGCCGAGGAGCGCCGGCTGCGGGTGTCGTTCGTCCAAGCCCCGGCGCCCGCCGTCGGCGACCCGGCGTTGTTGGAGCGGATCGCGGGGAACCTGCTGGAGAACGCCGTCAGGCACAACGTGCCCGGTGGGTGGATCGAGGTGCGCACCGAAGGCGGACCCGACTGGACGTTGCTGCGGGTGTCGTCGTCGGGGCCGCTCATCGCGCCGGACCGGGTGGAAGAGCTGTTCGAGCCGTTCCGCCGGGGTGGCACCGACCGGACCGCGCGCACCGGCACCGGGCTCGGGCTGTCCATCGTCAGGGCCGCTGTCGCAGCTCACGAGGGTCAGGTGCACGCCACGGCGGTCGCCGGCGGAGGGCTGTCGGTGGCCGTCCACCTGCCGTCCGCGCCCCACGGAAAACTCGTGTGAGTGGTCCCGATCACACATGATCCGGTTTGAGGCCGCCCGCACGTGGTACTACCTGCGGATACGTGCCTCCCGACCCCCGATTTGTCTCCGGGTTGGCCGGGGTGTAACTTTCTCTCTGCCAGCGCGGAACGGGCCGGAGAGAGACCGGAACGG
>NZ_JBHTLK010000171.1:0-15701 GCF_042678885.1 Saccharothrix hoggarensis | reverse complement strand
GGTGGGGTCGGGGGCGGTGGGGTCGGGGGCGGTGGGGTCGGGTGGGGTGGGTCTGATTGGAGGTGGGGGGCTTGGGCAAGGATGTCCGCTTCCAGGCGGCGGAGGGGGTGGCCTGGGTCGACGCCCAGTTCGGCGCGGAGGGCTTCTCGGGCTTGGCGCAGGGTTTCCAGGGCCTCCCCCTGCCGGCCGGTGCGGTAGAGGGCCAGGGCCAGGAGCCGCCTGCCGTCCTCGCGCAGCGGGTGCCGTGCGACGTGCGCGCGCAGGTCCGGCACCGCCTCGGCCGCCTTCCCCACCGTCAACGCCACCTCGGCCCGCCGCTCCACGGCCAGCAGCCGCAGCTCGTCCAACCGGGCGGCCTCACCGCGGGCCCAGGCGTGCTCGGCGAACTCGGCGTAAGCGGGACCGCGCCACAGGGCCAGGGCCTCGTCCAGCGTGGCGTGGGCGGCTTCCGGGTGGGTTGCCGCCAAGGCGTCGGCCACTGCCGCGTCGAAGCGCCAGGCGTCCACGGCCTCCGGCGCGGCGCGCAAGGCGTAACCGGGCGGCACGGTCACCAGCAGCCGGGCAGGAGCACGGGGCGGGCGGTCGGGTTCGAGGGCCTTGCGGAGCGCGCCGACGAACGTCTGCACGGCGCCTAGCGCGCCGTCCGGCGGGGAGCCGTCCCAGAGGTCGTCGATCAGCCGCGTCACCGGCACGACCCGGCCACGGGCCACCAGCAGCCGGGCCAGGACGGCGCGGTGGCGCGGGCCCTTGAGGTCGACCGGCCCGCGCTCGTCCGCGGCCTCCAGCGGCCCCAACACCCCGAAACGCACCATCGCCGACAACGTAGCCGACCGTCCCCGACCACCGCTGATCGAGCGCTGACCGGGTGCTGATCGGTGACGTCGACAGTGGACTCACCAACGGGCAAGGAGCACCGATGTCACCGAAGATCCCCTCGTTCACCGAACGCCGGGTCACCGTCGCCGACGGCGTCGCCCTCAACGTCGCCGTGGGCGGCTCGGGCAGTCCGGTCGTGCTGCTGCACGGCTTCCCGCAGACCCACCTCATGTGGCGGCACGTCGCGGCCGACCTGGCCGCCGACCACACCGTCATCTGCCCCGACCTGCGCGGGTACGGCGACAGCGACAAGCCGGCCGACACCGACGGGCAGGCGTACTCGAAGCGGACCATGGCGGCGGACGTCGTCGCCCTCGCCCGCGCGCTCGGCCACGACCGCTTCGCGCTGGCCGGGCACGACCGGGGCGGGCTGGTCGCGATCCGCGCGGGCCTCGACCACCCGGACGCGGTCACGCACCTGGCGTCGCTGGACGTCCTGCCCACGCTGGACATGTGGGACGTGCTGCACGGCACGTCCGCCGCCGTCGCCTTCCACCTCTACCTGATGGCCCAGCCGCCCGGCCTGCCCGAGGCGATGATCAGTGCATCGGCGGACGCGTTCTTCGGCCACTTCCTCGACCTGTGGGGCGGCGACCGCGACACGATCCCGGACGACGTGCGCGCCGCCTACCTGCGGGCGTCACGCGAGGCCGTCCCGTCGATCGTCGCCGACTACCGCGCCTCGGCCACCGTCGACGTCGACCACGACCGCGCCGACCGGGAGGCCGGCAACCGGCTGCGGATGCCGGTGACCGTGCTGCAACAGGACTGGGGCGCGGCCCTCGGGTTCGACGCCGCCGCCCGCTGGCGGGACTGGGCGCCCGACCTCGTGCACCGGACGGTGTCGTGCGGTCACTTCATGGCCGAGGAGGCGCCCGCCGACGTCGTCAAAGCCCTGCGTGACCTGCTCGCCCGGTGAGGTCGCGGGCTGACGGGCTCACGCCGCGGACAGGTCGACGACCAGGAGCCGGTCCTCCCTGGCGATGACGACCATGACGTAGTCCTCGGTGGACGGCTCGCCGTCGCTGGGCGTGAGCGCGAGGGAGACGTGGACGGTGTACGTGGCGCCGTTCGCGGTGACCTCCGGCCCGTCGACGACCTCCAGCGACGTGTACCCGCCCCAGAACTGGTCGTCGTCCCACTCGGTCGGGCGGTTCTCCGGAGCCCAGTTCTGCCGTGCCGTCGCCGGGTCCTGGGGGAGGTTCGCGAAGTGGTGCAGCGCGAACGCGCTCACCTCCGCCGTGCCGGGCAGTTCCGTCGACGGCGACGCTTCGGGCTCCTCCGTCCACGTCGTCTCGGCCGTCTCGGTCGGGTCGTCGGGGTCGTTCGGGTAGGGCACGTCCGTCGCGTTCGAGGTCGGGACCGCCTCGGACGTGACGGCGGGGTTCGACGTGCGGGCCGAGTCGGACGCGCCCGCCGCCGTCCGCTGGTCGGTGTCGGGCAGGGACAGGATCACCACGGTGGTCGCGATGGCCACCGCCACCGCCGCCGCGACCGCGGGCACGACCCACCGCCGACCGTTGCCGGTGGGTGGAGGGGAGCCGGCGGTGGGCGGTCCGGACGTGGGCACGGGCGCCAGGGCCGTGCGTGCGGGAGGTGGGGCCTGGCGCGGCTGGGCGGGTGGCATGGCCCTGGCCCGCGGCCGGCTGGCCGGCGGGGTCGGCGACGTCCGGGCCGGCATCCCGCCGGAAGGGGTGGACGTCGGGGACGTCCGGATCGGCGGGTTGCCGCCAGGCGGGGTCGGTGAGGTGCGGAGCTGCGGGGTGCCGCCAGGCGGGGTGGGTGAGGTCCGGGCCTGTGAGGTGTCGCCAGGCGGGGTCGGTGAGGTGCGGAGCTGCGGGGTGCCGCCGGGCGCGGTCGGTGGGGTGCCGCTGGGCGGGGTGGGAGCCGGTGACATCGCGGCCGGGTTGCCGCCAGGCGGGGTCGGTGAGGTGCGGGTCGGCCCGGCCAGTTCGGCCAGCTGCCAGGTCGCGGCCTCGGCGGTGGGCCGGGCGGACGGGTCGTCGGCTAGCAGTCGCACGAGCAGCGGCGTGAGCGGGCCGGACCGGGTGGGCGGCACGATCCGCCCACTGGCGATGCGGTGGAGCATGCCGAGGTCGTTCTCCGACGGGCCGAACGGGGGCGTGCCCTCCACCACGGCGTAGAGCGTCGCGCCCAGGGAGAACACGTCCGCCGCCGGGCTCGGGTCGGCTCCGCGCGCGAGTTCGGGCGCGAGGTAGGCCAACGTGCCCGCGAGCATCCCCGTCCGGGTGACGGTGACGTCGCCGACCGCCCGCGAGATCCCGAAGTCCGTGATCTTCACGACTCCGTGGTGCCCGATCAGGACGTTGCCGGGCTTGATGTCCCGGTGCACCACGCCCGCCTGGTGGGCGGCGGCCAGGGCGGCGGCGATGCGACCGCCGATCCGGGCGGCCTCGGCGGGCGGCAGGGGTCCGTCCTCGGCCAGGACCGCCGACAGGCTGCGGGACGGCAGGTACTCCATCACCAGGCACGGCTTGCCGTCCTCGATGACGACGTCGAACACGCCGATCGCGTTCGGGTGCTGGAGCCGCGCCGCGATCCGCGCCTCGCGCATGGCCCGCCGGCACGCCTCGTCCACCTCCGCCGCGCCCAGGCCGGGCAGCAGGAGCTGCTTGACCGCGACCTCGCGCTGCAGCACCTCGTCGTGCGCACGCCACACCACGCCCATCGCACCACTGCCGAGCTGTTCGAGCGTGGTGTAGCGGTTCCCGACCTTGGTCACGGCGGCAGAGGCTAGTGGAGCCACAGCGTCCGCAAGACCGCTTCCCGAAGTTCCGCCGGGCGGGCGGGCGCCGGAGCGCCGGACACTGTGGGGACGCGGAGCGGGAAGGATCGGGTCCATGAACGAGCGCGTCCTGGTGACCGGCGGCACGGGCCTGCTCGGACGCGAGGTGGTCGAGCGGCTGGTGCGCGACGGACGCGACGTCCGGGTGGTGAGCCGCGGCCATCGCACGTGGGTCGGGCGACACGAGTGGGTGATCGCGGACCTTCGGTCGGGTGACGGTGTCGCGGAGGCCATGAGCGGTGTCACGACCGTCGTGCACTGCGCGACCGCGTTCGGGAGGCAGGTCGAGCCGGTGCTCGCGCGCACGATGGCCGAGGCGGCACGGCGTGCCTGCGCTCATCTGGTGTACGTGTCCATCGTCGGCGTCGACCGCGTGCCCCTCCCCTACTACCAGGGCAAACTCGCCGCCGAACGGGTGGTGGAGGAGTCGGGCGCGCCGCACACCATCCTGCGGGCCACGCAGTTCCACGACCTGCTGCGCGCGCTGTTCGCCTCGGCCGCCAGGTCGCCGGTCATGCCGGTGCCCGCGGTCCCGTTCCAGCCGGTCGACGCGGGCGAGGTGGCGGACCGCCTCGCGGACCTTGCCCTCGGTGAGCCGCGGGGTCGGGTCGCCGACCTCGGCGGCCCGCGGGTCAGGTCGGCGCGCGACCTGGCCGGGGCGTTCCTCCGGGCCACGGGACGGCGACGTCCGCTGCTGCCGGTCCGCCTGCCCGGCCGGACGTTCCGCGCCTACCGCGCGGGCGGCCACCTGGCCCCCGACCACGCGGACGGCACGGTGACGTTCGAGGACTACCTGGCCGCGCACCCGGACCCGTCCGCCACCTCCTACCGGCCCTGACCGACCGCGCGCGACGGCGAGCGACCGTGCCCGACCGTGCCCGGCGGTGAGCGACCGTGCCCGGCGGCGAGCGGGGTGGCCTACTGCGCCTCGCTCCGCTCGGTCCGGGCACGGTGGGCGCGCAGCGAGCCGGGGTGGGCCTTCGCGGACGGGTCGCGCCGCGTCTTGACCAGGCTCGCGACCGTCACCACCAGCAGCACCACGACGATCACCGCCAGGCTGAGCAGCGTCGGCACCTCGGGCACGCGCTCGTCCACGTCGGTGTGCGCCCAGTGCAGGATCAGCTTCACGCCGATGAACGCCAGGATCACCGACAACCCCGTCGACAGGTACACCAGCCGGTCCAGCAGGCCCTTCACCAGGAAGAACAGCGCGCGCAACCCCAGCAGCGCGAACGCGTTGGCCACGAACACGATGTACGGCTCGGCGGTGATGCCGAAGACCGCCGGGATCGAGTCGAGCGCGAACAGCACGTCGATGCTGCCGATCGCGAGCAGCACCACGAACAGCGGCGTCACGACCCGCCGCCCGCCGTCGCGGGTGAACAGCTTGCCGCCCGAGTAGTCGTCGGTCACCGGCAGGACCCGGCGCGCGGTCTTCACCACGACGTTGTCCTCGACGTCCGGGCTCTCGTCGCGGTGCCGGAACAGCTGCACGGCCGTGTAGATGAGCAGCAGGCCGAACGCGAGGAACACCACCGAGAACAGCGACAGCAGCGTCGCGCCGAGCGCGATGAACACCGCGCGCAGGGCCAGCGCCAGCACGATGCCGAACGTCAGGACCTTGTGCTGGTGCGCCTCGGGCACGGCGAACGTCGACATGATGATCACGAACACGAAGAGGTTGTCGACGGACAGGCTCTTCTCCACCAGGTACCCGACGAAGTACTCGGTGCCGTAGTCGCCGCCGTGGCTCAGCGTGAACCACACGCCGAACAGGACGGCGACGAGCACGTAGAACACCGACCACGCCGTCGCCTCGCGGATGCCGACCCGGTGCGGGCGCGCGACGGCCTGCACCAAGTCCACCGCGAGCAGCGCGAGGACCAGGCCGATGGTGAGCGCCCAGGTGAGACCGCTGATGTCGAGCACGGTCACCGGGCCGACGTCGGCGGCGTGGGCGGCGGCATGGGCTTCGGCGGCACGGGTTCGGGTCCGGGCGGCTCCGGGCGGCGCGGCACGGGTTCGGGGGTGACGGGGTCGGACGGGTCGGGCTGTCGTGCCCTCTGCGGCGCGGTCACGGTGTCCCTCCTCGGGTCAGGCGTTCTCGTTGCGGTGCACGACGGCCACCGAGCACGGGGCGTGGTAGAGCACGGCGTGGCTGACGGAGCCGAGCAGAGCCCGGCGGACCGCGCCGCGGCCGTGGCTGCCCACGACGAGCAGCGAGGCGTCTTTCGCGTGCTCCAGCAACGCGTGCGAGGGGCCGTCGAGGGCCACGGCGCGGCGCACCCGGACGTCCGGGTGGTCCTGCTGGTGGCCCGCCAGGCACCGCCCGATCAACGCCTCGGACTCCTCCTCCACCTGCCGCCGGTTGGCGTCCCGCTCCCGCAGCGGCGCCAGCGCCTCCACGGGCAGGTCGGCCCAGGCGTGCACGGCGAGCAGGTCGCGGCCGTGGCGCTCGGCGTGCTCGAACGCGTAGCCCGCGGCCAGGTCGCTCGTCTCCGACCCGTCCACGCCGACGACCACGGGGCCGTCCTCGGAGCCGTCGCCGCGGGCCACCACGACGGGACGGCGGTGGTTGGCCACCAGGTCGGCGGTGGTCGAGCCGAGCAGCGCCCGGGACAGCCGGGAACGGCCGGACGAGCCCAGGACCAGCACGTCCGCCCCACGGGCGACGCGGCCCAGGGCGTCGGCCGGGTGGCCGTACTCCAGCGCCGTGCGCACGTCCAGCCCCGGGCACAGCCGGGTGCAGTCGGCGGCGACCACCGCCAGCTCGTCCTCGGCGTACCGGCGGACGGCCTCCTCGCTCACGGCCTCGGGCAGCGGCACGGCCATCGGGGTGAAGGCGAGGTCCGGGACGGGTCCGCGCAGCACGTCCACGAGCAGCAGCGGGACGTCGCGGCCACGTGCCTCGCGGGCGGCCCACAGCGCGGCCGATCGTGCCTGGTCGGAGCCGTCGAAACCGGCCACGACCATCCCGTGGCCGTCGTCCCCGGGGCTGGGCATCACGTCACCTCCGCGCGGTGGCAGGACACCGGGCGGGTACCCGTCGCGGACGCCGGGGTAACCCGCGCGCCGGTCCGGGCGTAACGCCGGGCGGTCGCGCGACGACGCCATGAAGGCAGCCGCGGGTCCACCGGAGAGGCGTCGCTCATGACCGATCGGCAGTGGTGGGGCGAGGACATCGCCGTCGAGACCACCGAGGTGGACGGGCTCCCCGTCACCAGGGTCACCGGCGAGGTCGACGCGCTCGGCGTCGACCTCCTGCGCGAGGAGCTGGACGACCAGCTGGACCGCCGACCCCGGATGCTGGTCGCGGACCTGACCGGGGTGACGGTCCTCGGCTCGCTCGGCATCGGGCTGCTCCTCGACGCGCACCGCCGTGCCGCCGCCGACGGCGTGGAGTTCGCCGTGGTGGCCGCCCAGCGGGCGGTCGTGCGGCCGTTGCGGCTCACCGAGGTGGACCGGGTGCTCACCGTGCGGCCGACGCTCGCCGACGTGCTCGCGCCCGCGGCCGGCTGAGCCGGCGGGTAGCGGACGTGCCGCGGGGTAGCCCGACCGCGTGGTGTCGTTGTCGGTCGACCACGGGTTCACCGCGTACGGGCCGTCGCACTGGGTGGTGCTCGGGCTGTTCGCGGCGGGCGCCGCGACGGTGGTGGTGGTCGGCCGGCGGCAGCGCTCACGCCGGTTCCCGCGCGCGTTCGCGGCGGTCGTGCTGGGCCTCCAGGTCGGCATCCACGTCTACCTGATGCTGCCGCCGCGCTGGGACGTCCGGTCCTCGCTGCCGCTGCAGCTGTCGGACCTGGCGGGGCCGGTCGCCGCGTGGGCGTTGTGGTCGGGCAGCCGGTGGGCGTTCGCGCTCACGTACTACTGGGGTCTGACGTTGAGCGTGCAGGCGCTCGTCACGCCGGTGTTGCGGGTCGACTTCCCGGACGTCGGGTTCCTGCTGTTCTGGGCCACGCACCTGTTCGTCGTCTGGGCGGCGGTCTACCTGACCTGGGGCCTGCGCCGGCGGCCCGGCTGGCGTGACTACCGGCTGGCCGTGCTGGTCACCGTCACGTGGGCGGCGGCGGTGTTCGCCCTGAACGTGGTTCTGGGGTCCAACTACGGCTACCTGAACCGGAAACCGGCGACCGCGTCCGTGCTGGACCTGCTCGGCGACTGGCCGTGGTACCTCGTGCCCGAGGCGGCGGCCGTGCTCGGCGTGTGGGCGTTGATGACGTGGCCGTGGACGAGGACCCGGACCGCATGAGCGAGCACCGGGACACCGCGGCACGCCGAAGACCACCTGGCGGCAGGACGTCGACGCGCTCGGCCGGGTCGCCTTCGACAATGGGCTCGCGAACACCGTCGGAAACGGGCGAAAATGACGGACCCCGCATTCCACCGGGGCGGAACGGGGGGTCCGGTCAATGCTCACCTACCGCTGCGGTACGCGATCCACGCGTCCTGCATGCGGGTGTTCTGGCCCGGCGTGAACTGGTTGTAGCAGTCGTCGTAGGAATAGTCCATGTAGTTGTGGATGGGGTCGAGGCCCGGCAGCGAGCAGGAGTCGCGGCCCTCCGGACAGCCCGACGTGGAGCCGGACTGCGCGGGGGTGTCGGCCACCTCGTCGTTGGTCGCCGTGCAGCCGCCCTGGAACGTGTGCCAGAGGCCCATCCAGTGGCCGACCTCGTGGGTCAGCGTCTTGCCGAGGTTGAAGTTCACGGCGCTGCCACCGGGGACGCTGGAGTAGTCGATCACCACGCCGTCCAGCAGCGGGTCGCGGGCGTACCAGCTCGGGAAGGTGGCGAAGCCGAGGCCGTTGATGTCGACCGACCACACGTTGAGGGTGCTCGCGCCGCCCACGCGGGTCGCCGACTTCATCTGCTTCTCGACGCGCGCCTTGTCCGTGCCGGTGAACCAGGTGTTGTTCGACCAGCGCTTGGTCTCCTGCAGGACGAACGTGAAACCGGTGTCGGCGGCCACGCCGGGGGCCTCGGCGCCCGCGAAGCCCTCGTTGAGCACGCGCACCTGCTGCGCGACCGTCGCGTCGGTCATCGCGCCGACGCCGCCCGTGCCGGTCACGACGTGGAACACGACGGGGATCGTGCCGCCCGCGGCGGCCTGGAAGCGGCCCTCGGCCTTCGCGGCGGCGACGCGTTCGCGCAGGTCGCGGTTCATCCGCTCGGCTTCGGCCTGGCTGATCTCGTTGCGCTCCTGGCCCTGGGCGCCGGGCTTGGCGCGGGCGGCGGACGAGGTGTCGACGCACTCGATCGAGCGCTGCGCCACGGCGGACGTGCTGCCGTCCGCGGTCGGGCCCAGGACGGTGAGCGCGCCGAGGGCGAGCGCGCCGGCGAGCAGGGTCGCGCGACGCCGGTGGTGGTGGGTTTCGAGCATGCGGAGTCCTCCGTGCAGGGTGGGGACGGGGCCTTTCGCGCCCCGCGGAATGATGGCCCAACGAGAACGGGAGGAATAGGCCGCGATTCGAATCCTGCCGCATTCGTGACGTTGACCGGTTCACTTGACGCACCGTTGACGAAAGGCCCGACTTTCGTCGCTTGCCCGTCCGGGAAACGGCTGCTACCACGCGGTCGGCGACGGGCGCGGATCGGGGGTGAATCGCGTCTCGCGGCGAAACCCGGTGGACAGCGGGCCGGTGCTCACCGCAGAGTGCGCCCGGTGACAGCGGAGGACGTGCGTTTCATCGAGCTCGACGGCCGGGTCATGGCCGCCCTGGTCGACGGTGACCTGACGGCGGCCGAGGTGCCGCTGACCGGGTACTTCCTGACCGACCGGGCGCGGTGGCTGTGGCGGTACCGGCTGGTCCAGATCGCGGCCGACCCCGCCGGCGCCCGGTGGATGGCGCGGCTCGCCCTGGTGGACGGCGACGCGGTCGTCGGGCACGCCGGGTTCCACGGTCCGCCCGACGCCGACGGCATGGTCGAGGTCGGCTACTCCGTCGACCCCGCGTTCCGCCGGCGCGGGTACGCCAGGGCGGCGCTGGCGGAACTGCTGCGCCGGGCCGCCGCCGAACCGGACGTGCGGACCGTGCGGGCGACCATCGCGCCAGACAACGCGGCGTCGCTCGCGACGATCGCCGGGTTCGGGTTCGCCGAGGTCGGCGAGCAGTGGGACGAGGAGGACGGGCTGGAGCTGGTCTTCGAGCGCCCCGTGGCCTGAGTGCCGGGCGTGACGCGGTCGGCAGGCCCGACCCGGTGGCGAGATCGGCGGCGGATCGCCGGTCCCGCCACCGAGCCGTTCAGCGGTTCAGGTGTTGCAGCCGTTCAGGTGTTGCAGTTCAGGCGTTGCCGCCGTTCAGGTGGTGAAGGCGCTCAGCCGGTGAAGCGGAACACGTACAGGCCGCGGTCGCGATCGCCGGCCGGCACGTACTTCTCCCCGTTCTCGTCCTTCCACACCTCGACGCCCCAGAAGTTGTCGCCGCCCTCGTCGATGAACGCGCCGACCTCGCGCATGCCGTCGCGGTCGTACTCCACGACGCGCAGCCCGGCCGTGTAGTACGACAGGTATGCCGTCTCGCCGTCGTCGGGGTCCATCGCCACCTCGTGCACCGACAGGTCGCCGAACCCGCGCGCGCACCCTACGAGGTTGAATAGTAGATTGGTAGGGACTACCCGGAGGACGTTGCGGACGAGGGGCGCGGTCAGCCGCGGGAAGCGTTGTCGCGGAAGGTTTCGCGACGCCGAGCCCTGCGGCGCGCGAGCACCACGCCCGGCACGACCAGCAGCACCGCCACGGCGAGCAGGGGCCACGGCCCGATCGCCGTCAGCGCCTCCACCAACGCGCCCTGGACGACACCCGCCGCTTCGATCACGGGGTCGGCGGGATCGGCGTCGCCGAAGAACAGCCGGAGCTCGTACACGCCGTAGTAGGCCACGTAGGCGCCGACCAGCACCAGCAGCACGCCACCGAGCCGCGAGACGTGGGGCAGCAACGCGCGGGCACGCGTGGCGAGCGTGTTGTCGGCCATCGTGGCGGCGACGGCGAGCACGCCGACCACCAGGCCCATGCCCAGCGCGTAGGCGAGGAACGCCACGACGCCCTCGACCACGTCGGCGCCGCCCAGCGCCGTGCCGACGACCGCGAGGAACGGGCCGATGGTGCACGACAGCGACGCCGTCGCGTAGGCCACGCCGTAGCCGAACATCGAACCCAGCCGCCGGGTCGGCGCGCCCTTCGTCGGCTTGGGCAGGAGCACCGTCATGGTCCGGCCGGCCACGAGCAGCGCGCCGGTGACGACCAGGGCCGCGCCGATGACGACGGTGACGAACGGCAGGTAGCGCTGCACCGACGCGGCGACCGGCGCGACGACCAGGCCGAAGACGCCGAACACCACCACGAACCCGGCGGTCATGACGGCGCTCGCCGCCAGCGCCCGGCCGACCCCGCCGGACCGCCTTACGTCGCCGGACCGCCCGCCGACGCCGACCCCGCCGGACCGCCCTCCGTCGCCGTGGACGACCAGCGCGAGGTAGGCGGGCAGCATGGCGAACCCGCACGGGTTCACCGTCGCCACCATGCCCGCCAACGCCGCCAGCAGGACGACGTCGGCCATCACGACCCCGAGAGGGCGGCGACCCGGTCGCGCAGCTCCCGCTCCGACAGCTGGGTCGTCACGACGTCCACCTCGCCGTCACGGGTGACGAACGCGTACGCGGGCTGGGCCGTGACGCCGAACCGCTTCCACACGGCGGTGTCGGTGTCCGCGAGGTGCCGGAACCCGCCGAGGTCGTACCGGTCGACGAACTCGCGCATGGCGGGCACCTCGTCCAGCGCGGCGACGCCGAGGAACGTGACCGAGGGGTTGTCCTTGGCGGTGGCCGACACGCCGGGCGCCTCGCGTCGGCAGTTCGGGCACCACGGCGCCCAGAACCACAGGACGGCGGGCTTGCCCGCCAGAGCCTCCCCGGAGAGGTCCGCCCCGTCGATCGTCTTGCCGGTGAACTTGAGCTGCTCGGCGACCCGTGCGGCCGGCGCGGGTTCGCCGGAACCCGGAGCCGCCGTGGTCGCCTGCGCCGCGGACGTCGTGCCGGCCGTGGACGACGGGGCGCCGCCGCCGGAACGCATGGCCGTCCCGCAGCTCGCCACCAGGGTCAGCAGGGCCAGCAGGGCGGCAACGGGCGCGGACTTCCGAAGCATCGACTACACCTCCGAGGGGTACGGGGCTTGATCCTCCCGCAACGGCCGTCACGTGGGCATTACGAACCCCTGACGTCCACACCCGTGCCGCGCCGCAGGCCTGTTCGTCAGGAATTCTCCTACTTGGCCGCTGTGTCGTGACTTGCCGGCCCCTAAGCTGACCGACGACCCCTGCCGCGCATCCCCCGCACCCGCCCTGCAACCCGGGTCGACGAGGGCTGCCCGTCGAAAGGACGGTTCCCCCATGCGTACCGGTCGATTCCGCGCCGCCCTCGTGGCCGCCGCCGTGGCACTGCTGAGCATCACCGGCGCGACCACGGCCTCGGCCGCTCCCGCCACCGGCCAGGACGTCGCCTTCCAACCCGCGGCCGAGACCCCGGTCACGGCCCTGGTGACGAAGCTGTCCCACTCCGAGGCGGCGGCGCGGTTCCGCGCCGCCGGCATCACCTGGTCGTCCAGCGGCAACTGCAGCAACCGCTACAACTCCACCTGCACGTCGTTCGAGCAGATCAACCTGACCACCGTCCAGGGCGCGGAAACCCTCAAGAGGGCCAGCGGCTGCGCCATGAACATCACCGGCGGCACCGAGACCGGCCACGCCAGCGGCACCTACAGCCACTGGAACGGCTACAAGCTCGACTACAGCCTCTACAGCTGCCTCGGCAACTACATCCGGGGCAACTTCACCTACATCGGCGGCAACAAGTGGCAGTCCGGCTCCGGGAACATCTACTACCTGGAGAGCAACCACTGGGACGTGACCTACTACAACTGCGGCGGCTGCTGACGCCGACGTGCCAAGGGGGGACCGGTCGCCACAACCGGTCCCCCCTCTCTCCCGCTCCCGTCGGGTCTCATCCGAACGCCTCCACCTCCAGCCGCCCGACCGATCCCGCGCCGCTCCGGAGCAGCGCGAGTCGACGTCGGCGCGGCGAGTCACGCCGGGGCGCGTCCACTCCGGACAGTCGTCGCACGCGCCCGAACGGCGTGACGCCCTGCGGCTTGTAGACGCTGAGCGCGATGGCGGCGACGAGGACGACCAGGGCCGCCACCGCGTCGGCGAGCAGCTGCACGCGCAGCCGTCGAACGCGGGACCGAGCGACGACGGGTCCGCCGCCGCCGACGCCAGGTGGTCGATGGGCGCGCTGCCGCACCTGCGCCACCACTGACACCGGCCCGTCGCATACCTCCCAGGGGTATGTGACGGGCCGACTGGCGCCCTTCCCGTTCGCCGGGCGAGGGGTCAGACCTCCGCGGGCACCCGCTCGGCGACCCGCCCGCGCAGGGTGACCGCCGCCAGGACCGCCGCGACCAGGGCGACCACGGCCGCGCCGGCGAAGGCCGCCGAGTAGCCGTCGGTCAACGCGACCGCGTCACCCAGCCGGTCCGCGCCCCGCGACGTCGCCACCGCGGTCATCGCGGCGAGCCCGAGCGCCGAGCCGATCTGGTACGTGGTGTTCACGATGCCGGAGGCGAGCCCGCCCTCCTCCGGCGCCACGCCGCCGATCGCGCTCAGCGTGGCCGGGATGAAGACCAGCGCCATGCCGACCGCCGAGATCAGCGAGCCGGGCAGGACGTCCGCCAGGAAGCTGCCGCCGGGGTCGGCGGCGGCCAGCAGCCCGAGGCCGACGGCCAGCACGGCCAGGCCGGAGACGATCAGCGGCTTGGTGCCGAAGCGGCCGATGAGCCGACCGGTCACCGTGGTCATCAGCACCGTCATCAGCGCGGTCATCGGGAGCAGCGCCGCGCCGCTGGCGAACGAGTCGAAGCCGAGCACCTGCTGCACGTAGAGGTTGAGGAAGTACCACATCGGGATCCACGCCGCGCCCAGCAACGCCATCGCGACGTTCGCCGCCGCCAGGTCGGGCGCGCGCCAGACCCGCAACGGCATCAACGGGTTCCCGGCCACGCGCTGCAGGAGCACGAACGCCGCCAGCAGGACCAGGGCCGCGCCGAGCTGCACGAGCGTCGCGGTCGACGTCCAGCCCCGCTCGGGCGCCTGCACGACGGCGTACACGGCGAGCGCGAGGCCGCCGGTCACCGCGACCGCTCCCCCGACGTCCAGCCCGCCGCGCCGGCCGGGGACCGCGGGCAGCAGCTTCGGCGTGAGCGCGAGCGTGAGCAGGCCGATCGGGAGGTAGATGACGAACACCCACGGCCAGCTCAGCCACTCGGTGATCACGCCGCCGAGGAACACGCCCGCCGTGCCGCCGGCCGGGGCCGCGGCGCCGTAGAACGCCATCGCCTTCGGCAGCTCGTTCGGCTGACCGGCGAACAGGACCATGAGCAACGTCATCGCGGCCGGTGCGATGAGCGCCGCGCCGACGCCCTGCACGGCCCGCCCGACGACCTCCGTGCCCGCACCGGTCGCCGCGGCGGCGACCACCGAGCCGACGATGAGCGTCGTCCAGCCGGCCGCGAACACGCGGCGCGCGCCCCAGAGGTCGGAGAGCCTGCCGCCGAGCAGCAGGAGACCGCCCAGCGCGACGGCGTAGGCGTTGAACACCCACTGGAGCCCGCCGGGCGTGAAACCCAGGTCGCGCTGCATGTCCGGCAGCGCCACGGCGATGATCGAGGTGTCCATGATGACCATGAACTGCGCCGCGGCGAGCACGACGAGTGCCCACCAGCGCCGAGGGTCGGGGTTCATGCCGGGTCCTTCCGTCTCCGGCGCGGCTGCGCCGGTCCGATCGGTGCTCCGATCGCGGTTTCCATACCCTAAGGGGGTATTTGTGAGAGCGACCGTAACATACCCCCTAGGGGTATTAATGTGACGTGGCTCACCATGATCGCCGACGCCTGCGGATAGCATGGGCCCCGCCGAAAGGGGCGTCATGCGAGGACTGGGCGAGTTGGAAGCAGCGGTGATGGACGTGCTGTGGCGCACGGCGGAACCGCTGAAGGTCCGCGAGGTCCTGGAACGGCTGGACACGGGCAAGCAGCTCGCCTACACCACCGTCATGACGGTCCTCGACAACCTGCACCGCAAGGGGTGGGTGGTGCGCGAGCTGGAGGGCAAGGCGTACCGGTACCAGCCGGCGATGAGCCGCGCCGAGGCCGCGTCGGCGGCGCTGCGGGACGTGCTCGCCGCGTCCGGCGACCCGGAGGCCGTGCTGCTGCACTTCGCGCGGTCCGCGTCCGACCGGGAGACCGAGCTGTTGCGCAAGGCGCTGCCCCGGAAGCCGCGCCGCGGGTGACCGTCGCGGTCGCGCTGCTGCTCGGGGCAGGGCTGGTCGCCTGGGTCGCGCCGGGCCGGCTGCGCCGCCTCGCGACGTCCGGCGCCCACCCGCGCGTGGTGCTGGTGGCGTGGCTGTCGTCCCTCGTCAGCGTGCTGGTCACCGCCGGTCTCGCGGTCACCGCGCTCCTCCTGCCCGACCACGGCGCGCACGCGTTCATCGGCTTCCCCGACTGCTTCGACGCGCTGCTGCACGGCCTCACGCCCGAGGCCGAGGCATTGAGCGGCGTGGTCGGCGTGCTGATGCTGGCCGGGCTGCTGGTGCGGCTCGCCGTCATGGCCACGCGGACGGCCCGGCGGCGGGCGCGCGCACGGCGCGACCACCTGGCCGTGCTGCGGCCGGCGGCGCGGTCCGAGCCGGGTCGGCCGACCACGCTGTGGCTCGACCACGAGGAGCCGATGGCGTTCAGCCTGGCCGGCTACCCCGGCGTCGTCGTCGCGACCGAGGGCCTGCACCGCACGCTGGCCGGCGCGCAGGTCGACGCGGTGCTGGTGCACGAGCGGGCGCACCTGAGCGGCCGGCACCACCTCGTCGTCACGGCGGCCGACGCGCTGTCCGCGATGCTGCCGTTCCTGCCGCTGTTCCGGCGGACGCCGGCCGCCGTGCGCGACCTGGTCGAGCTGGCGGCGGACGCGGCGGCCGAGCTG
>NZ_JBHTLK010000170.1:0-15779 GCF_042678885.1 Saccharothrix hoggarensis | reverse complement strand
GCGGGAGGTGGACGGCCGCCTCTGGCTCGGGCGCAGCGTGCGCGTGCTGGCGGCGAGAAGACCAGTACCCCGCCCGCCACGACCGCCGCCGCCTCGACCCCGTCCAGCGCGTCGAGGAACGCCAGCCACGCGCCCGCCGTGCCGAGCAGCGAGGCCGTGGTCGCGCCGGTGATGCACACCGCGTGGTCCGCCACCCCGAGGAACGCCACCACCGCCGCCACCAGCACCGCCGAGCACGCCGACAGCACGTGCGGCGCGCCCAGGCCGTGGTCCGTGCCGAGCAGCAGCACCGCGCCGAGGCCCGCGAACGGCAACGCCGGCACGGCCACCGCCGCACCCGCCCCCGTGTCGCCGAAGGCCCGCGCCAGCACCACACCGGCCAGCAGCAGCACCGCCGCCACACCCCACGACCACCACGGCGATCCCAGGCGCGCCAACGGCACCAGGCCGAGCAGCACCAGCGCGTCGCCCGCCACCAGCCCCGCCAGCCGGGTGTGCCGCGGGCCCCACGTGCGGCCCAGGCCGGACGCGATCACGTCCACCAGGTCGTCGTACTCGAGCTCGGGCCACTCGGTCGTGCGGTGCGCGAGGTGCAGCACCTCGCCGTCGCGGACCCGGTGCGCGGCCAGCGTGCGGCCCGGTTCCAGCGCCGTGCCGTCCGGCACGCGCAGCAGCCAGCAGTCGTCGCCCGGCGGCTCGCCCGCGTGCCGGATCAGCCCCGGCAGCACCTCCGCCACCGACGAGTGCTCGGGCAGCGCCAGGTCGACGCGCCGGTGCGGTGCGGCGATGGTCACCCGCACCAGCCCTGTGGTGTTCATGCGCGTCACCCTGGGCCGGCGGCGGCGCCCGTGGAGCGGTCGCGGCAGCTACCGGACACAGGACCGGGCGGGTGGACGCGTTGCGGCACCGTGGGCACAATGAGGACCGCGATGGCCAACACTCACGGCAACCACCTCGTCCCGCTGGGCAGCGGTCCGACGACGTCGGTGTACGCGGGCCGCGGCGCCGCTTTCAAGGTGTTCCCGGCGGCGTTGGACCGTCGGACCAGGGCCGCGCTGGAACGCGAGATCGCCGCGTGGCGGCGGGTGCCGTTCACCCGGCTGGTGCACGGGGTGGAGGAGCTGGCCGACGGCGTGACGGCCGTGTGCTGCGAGCTGTGCGGCCACTCCCTGGCCGACCGGGTGCGCCGCGACGGCCCGCTGCCGATCGCCGAGGTGCTGGACCTGGGGCTGGTGCTGGCGGAGGCCTTGGCGGCGGCCCACGCGCTCGGTCTCGTCCACGGCGGCGTGACCGCGTCCAACGTGCTGATCCGGGCCACCGGCGAGACCGTGCTGGCCGACGGCGGGCTGGTGGCGCGGACCGCGTTCCCGGCGGACCCGCCGGTCGACTTCGCCGCGCCGGAGACGATCCGCGAGGCAGTACGCGACGCCCGCACCGACCTGTACGGGCTGGGCGCGGTGCTGTTCCTGGCCCTGACCGGCCACGTCCCGCACCCGGCGCGGATGGGGGAGTTGGCGGAGCAGCACCTGCTGCGCGTGCTGCACGCCCCCGTGCCCGACGTGGACCGCCCGGACGTGCCGCCGGGTCTGGCGGACCTGGTCCGCGCCTTGCTGTCACCCGACCCCGACGCCCGGCCCACCGACGCGGCGGCCCAGCTGTCACGTGTGGCCGGCTCGGGGTTCGACGACTTCGCCGACGCCACCCCGCCTTCCGCTTTCGCGCCCTTGGGCGCCTATCCGGCGGTGTCCGGCCCGGTGGTGTCCGGTCCTGTGGTCCCTGGCCCGACTGTGTCCGGCCCGGCGGGGTCCGGCGTGACGCTGCCCGGCGCACCCGGATCGCCTTTCGCCGGCCCACCCGCAGGTTCGCCCGGCACGCCTGATCCGCCTTCCGCCGGCCCGCCGGCGGGTTCGCCCGGTGGGCACGCCGAGTCGCCCGGTTCGCCTTCCGCCGGCCTGCCCGCAGGTTCGCCCGGTGCACTTGCCGGTGCGCCTGGTTCGCCCGCCGAGAGCTCACCCGCCGGTTCGACCGGTGTGACGCCTGGTGGGTCGTCCGTCGGGTGGTCCGGGGCGGCGGAACCCGGTCTGCCCACCGGTGGCTCGTCCGGCGGTGGCTCGTCCGGCGGTTCGCCCGGTGTGGTGCTGCCCGGTTCGCCTGCCGGCGGTTCGGGGTCGGAACCGGGTCGGCCTGGCGGCGTGCCTTTGCCGTCGATGACCGGTGGGCCGGTCTCGGGCGCGTCACCTCCCGACTACTTCGCCGTCCCGCCCGCACCGCCGGTGCGGTTGCCGCTGGCCGAGGTCAAGCCGGGCGACAAGAAGGACCGCAGCGGGAAGCTCGGCGTGGCAGCGGGGATCGTGGGCGCGCTGGCGCTGTTCGCCGCCGCGCCGTTCCTGCTGCTGAGCGAGGACCCGCCCGCCCCACCACCCACGCCGCCGACGGTGAGCGCGCCCCAGGCCGACGCCGTGCAGATCGAGATCGTGGACGCGGTCGACAAGGTGGACCACGTCGTGCTCACCTGGCGCAGTTCGGTCGACCTCGACTACCTGGTGATCGTGGCGCCCGAGGGGCAGCCCAACAGCCGCACGGTCGAGCTGCGCGACCTCACCATGGAGATCCCGGTCGAACCCGGCCGACGCTACTGCTTCGAGGTGCACGGCACCGACGGCTACCGCTCGTACGCCAGCGCGCCCAAGGGAATCCGCGAGGCCACCTGCGTCAAACCGCCCGCGTGAAGCCGCCCGCGTGAAGCCGCCCGCGTGAGTACGACCGCCTGAAGGGCGCCTACTTCATCGCGGCGATCTGGATCAGGTTGCCGCAGGTGTCGTCGAAGACGGCGACGACGACGGGGCCGTAGTCGGTCGCCTCCTGGGTGAACTCGACCCCCAGCGCCTTGAGCCGCTCGACCTCGGCGTGCACGTCGTCGACGGCGAACTGGGTGAACGGGATGCCGTCACCGACCAGGGCCTCCTTGAACGTGACCGCCGCCGGGTGGCCGGCCGGCTCCAGCAGCAGCTCCACGCCGTCCGGGTCGGCGGGGGACACGACGGTGAGCCAGCGGGCGCCGCCGGCGGGCTCGTCGGTCTTCTTGATGAACCCCAGCTTCTCGGTGTAGAACGCCAGCGCCTTGGCCTGGTCGTCCACGTAGACGCTGGTGAGGTTGATGCGGATCACGGGTTCGGTGCCTCTCGGTCGATGGGCCACCGCTCGACGATCGACCGCAGCGGGCTGGTGTCGAGGTGGTGGAACTTGTACCGGCCTTGCCGCCTGGTGCGCACCAGGCCGGCTTGTTCGAGCACCGCGAGGTGCTGCGAGATGGCCTGGCGCGTGGACGCCAAGCCGTGCTTCATGGCCAACCGACCGCAGATCTCGAACAACGTCTGACCGTCCCGGTCGGTCAGCTCGTCCAAGATGGCGCGTCGCGTCGCGTCACCGATCGCCTTGAACAGGTCGGGGTCAGCGTCCACCTCCACAGTTATAGGCAAGTCCCCACTTGCCTGTCAAGCCGGGGCACGACCGCCGCGCCGCTCTCAGTAGCGGAACAGCGCCCGGAGCCGTGCCTTGACCGGCCTGCGCGCCAGCCCCGAACGGACCGCGTCCACGGCCGCCCACGCCTGCGCGCGCGCGTCCACCCCGGCACCCGACCACATCGTGGCGTCCACCGCCACCGCAAGCCCGCCCAGGGCGTCCACAGTGGACCTGTCGACCACGGGACGCGCGGCGGCGGCGACGTCTCGCACGGTCATCGCCGCCGTCACCGCCACACCGTGCCGGCGCAACCGGTCGCGCACCTCGGCCCACGCGTCGGCGACCGTGCCGGACCGGCGACGCCGGCGCGACCGCACGGCCACCACCACGGGCGCCGCCAGGAACCACCCGATCGTGAGCAGGGCGAGCGCCACGAGCAACGCCGGCCACGGGAACGGCCCGGTGCCGGGCGGCGGTCCGGGCGCGGTCGGCGGCAGCTCGGGATCGGGCAGGTCCTCCACCGGGGGCAGGTTCTCCCGCTCCCGCTCGGTCACGTCGCCCAGCCCCGTCCCGTCGGACGACCCGCGCGTCCACCCCGTCGGGTCCAGCGCCACCCAGCCGACGCCCTCGACCGCCACCTCCGGCCACGCGAGCGCGTCCCGGTTGCGCACCACCGTGCCGCTCTCGGGCGCGGCGAACCCGACCACGAGCCGGGCCGGGATGCCGCGCAACCGGGCCAGCGCCACGTACGCGGCGGCGAACTGCTCGCTGGTGCCCCGCTTGTCGGTGAGCAGGAACCGCTCCAGCTGCGGCCAGCCGTGGCCGACCGGCATCGCGCCGTCGGTCACGAGCTCGTAGTTGTCCCGCAGGTACTTCTCCAGCACCATCGCGGTCTGGAACGACGACCGCATGTCCCGCACCGCGTCCTTGGCCAGCGCGTGGACCGCGGGCGGCGCCTCGCCGACGGACCCCATGCCGCCCGGCGCCCGCGGGTCCATCGCCCTGGCCCGCAACCCGGCCTCGTCGACGGTCGGCTCCCACCACCTCAGCGTGTACGCGGTCGCCGGTCGCTGGGTGAACAGCGTTCCCCGCTCCGGGTCGACGAGCGCGTCGACGCCGTCGACCGCGGCGGGCCACGTCTGGCTGGGCAGCCACGGGCCGTCCAGGCCGCGCAACGTGATCCGCGCCGAGCGCTCGGCCGGCACCGGCCCGGTGGACGGCAACCCGGTCGGCGGCAGGCCGGCGCCCATCCGCCTCAGCTCTCCGCCCGGGTGCCAGGTCACGCCGTCGAACCGGTCGAGCACCGCGATCGGCCACCGGTCCACCCGATCGGACGACGTGTACTCGAACACCGGGGTGTCCGGCTGCGCCAGCCGGGACGCCAGCTCGCCGAGCGGGCTCGCCACGCGGGGCACGTCGAGCGGCGCGTACTCGTTGGTGCGCAAGGACAACGGCGTGCCCGACGGCACGGTGCCCAGGACCACGGCGCCGACGACGCCGAGCGCGACGGCCACCCACGGGACGCCCCGGGCGACGAGCACCGCACCGCACGCGGCGAACGCGAGCGCCGCGACGACCGAGACGACGCCGGTCGCCGCCGCGTAGGCCTGGCTCAGCCCCGCCACGGCCAGCGCGGGCACCACCGCCACGAGCCGCGCGCGCAGCCGCAGCAGCAGTTCCGCCCCGAACACGGCGGCCGCCAGCACCAGCAGCGGCACGAAGGCGAGCAGCTCCGGATCGGGGCGGGCGGGCCACGTCGACTGGAGCACCAGCCGCCACGACTCGGTCGCGCCGGTCACCAGCGTGCCGAGCGGATCGGCCGGGCGCAGCGCCACCAACAGCCCCGCCAACCCCGCGACGACCACCGCCACGGCACGCCACGCGTCACGCTCGCGGGCGCGCAGCCACACCGCCACTCCCAGCGCCGGCAACGCCGTCGCGACCACCGGCAGCAGCAGGGAGAACCCGAACACGGGGACGAAGAGCAGGCCCGCGACCACCGCCGCCACGACCACGGCGACGACCGGTGCCGGGTGCGCGGGCGAACCACCGGCGGGACCCGCCGACCCGGCAAGAGCCGACCCGGCGGCAGCAGGCCCGGTGGCACCAGGGCCCGCGGGCACAGCGTGCTTCGGCGGCGCGGCGGTGATCATCGTTCGGCACCCTCTCCGGTGATCGCGATCCGGGTCACCCGACGGCCTCGTTCCACCGCCGCACGGCGCGTTCCGCGTCCGGCGCCCAGATCACCTTCGCCCCGACGACCTCGCCGGGGCCGCCGAGCGAGAACACCAGGTCCGGCCGCAGCGGCGCGATCGAGTCGAGCGGACCCGCCGTCACCACCGCGAGCCCGCCCGGCGGACGGGTCGGCAACGTGGCCTCCGGCCGCACCCGCACCACGCAGAGCTCGTCCAGCAACCGTCGCGCGCCGAGCACGCCGCCCCGCGCCGTCACGTCCACGCCGCACGGCGTGATCAGCCTGCCGTGCCGCCCGGAGACCACGGCGGCGTGCAGCAGCGACGCGGCGATCTCCACGGCCTCCTCGAACGCCCTGGCGTGCCGCGTGTCCAGCACCAGCGTGAACCGCGGCTGGTCGGGGTCGGCGTAGTCGCGCACCATCAGCCGGCCCGTTCGCGCGGTCGCCTTCCAGTGCACCAGGCGCACCTCGTCGCCGGGCACGTACTCGCGCACCTCCCGCAGGTCCAGCGAACCGCGCGGCGACCGGTCGGTGGTCGGACCGTCGTGGTGGTGCCGGCGGTAGCCCGCCTTGAACGGCCGTGCCGGGTGCAACCGGGGGTGCACCCACAACGTCACCGTGTCGCCCGTGTCCACGAGGTTGCGCACCAGGCCGAGCGGGTCGGCGCGCTCGATCGCCAGCGGTCCCACGGTGTGCTTGCCCCGGTCCGTCGTCGGAAGTTCGTAGCGGTGCACCGCGTCGGTCCGCACGACGACGCGGCGCACGTGCGCGCCGCACCGGTCCCGCGCGGTGAAGCCGCCGCCCGCGTTGCGGACCGCCAGCCGGGCCAGCGCGGGCCTGCCCCGCTCGACCCGGTCCGGGAAGACGTCCCGCCGCACGTCGACGGGCGGCCGGCGGGCGGCCACCGGGAACGCCGCGACGACCGCGCCCACCATCAACCCGGCCAACGCCTGGAACAGCGGGAAGCCGGCCAGGAACCCGCCCGCGCCGCACACCGCGGCCACGACGAGCACGGCGACGCCGCGTCCGGTCAACCGCACCGGTCAGCCCGCCGTGAGCGGTGCCGCGACGGAGCCGAGCACCTCCGCGACGACCTCGGCCGGCTGCTTCTGGTTCAGCTCCGCGTCGGGCGTCAGCACGATCCGGTGCGCCAGGACCGGCTCGGCCACGGCCTTGATGTCGTCGGGCGTGACGAACAGCCGCCCGTCGGTCGCCGCCAACGCCTGCGCGGCGCGCACCAGGGCGATGCTGCCGCGCGGGCTCGCGCCCCACCGGACGGCCGAGTGCTCGCGGGTCGCCGCCGCGATCCGGACCGCGTACTCGCAGATCGCGGGCGCGATGTGCGAGCCGCGGACCTCGGTGATCGCGTCCCGCAGGTCGGCCACGCCGATCACCGGCTCCAAGCCGTCCGGGCTGACCCGCGCGGCGTCGCTCATGACCACCAGCACCTCCGCGGCCAGGTCGGGGTAGCCGACCGACAGCCGCATCAGGAACCGGTCGAGCTGGGCCTCGGGCAGCCGGTAGGTGCCCTCCATCTCGATCGGGTTCTGCGTGGCCACGACCAGGAACGGGTGCGGCACGTCGTGCGCCGTCGAGTCGACCGTGACCCGCCGCTCCGACATCACCTCCAGCAGCGCCGACTGCGTCTTCGGCGTGCCGCGGTTGATCTCGTCGGCGAGCACCACGTTGGCGAACACGCCGCCGGGGTGGAACTCGAACCGCTCGGTCTTCTGGTGGTACACGGTCACGCCGGTGACGTCGCCGGGCAGCAGGTCCGGGGTGAACTGGATGCGGCTCCACGTGCCGCCGATGCTGCGCGCGAGGCACCGGGCCAGGGTGGTCTTGCCCAGGCCCGGCACGTCCTCGACGAGCAGGTGCCCCTCGGCCAGCATCGCCGCCACGGCGTACCGCACCACCTCGGGCTTGCCGCGCACCACGCGTTGCACGTTGTCGGCGATCGCCCGGTACGCCAGGGTCGACTTCGGGGCTGTCAACGGTCCTCCCAGTACAGGCGGTTCGAGACGACGCCGCCCGCGATGACCCAGACCTCCTGGCCCACACCGCCGAAGTGGAACCGCTCGGTGGTGACGTTCCCCGAGGCGTCGCTGCGGGAGGTGTGGGAGTTGAAGGCGGGCCACCTGGTCGAGTGCGGCACGATCTCGTACTCCGTGTTCGGCGCGAAACCGCGCATCTCGATCACGATCAGCGAGCAGTCCGGCGCCCGGCAGTCGTCGTTCAGGGTTTCCGTCCGGCCGCGCGAGATCGTGATCGTCGGCGGCTGGCTCGGCGTGGCGCTCGCCGTGGCGCCCGGACCCGCGCCGGCCGAGTTCTCCGCGACCACGGTGAACGTGTACGTCGTGCCGTTGGCCAGTCCCGTCGCGGTGAAGCCGGTCTGGCCGCCCGCCACGGTCGTGCCGCCGCCGTTCCACGAGATCCGGTAGGCGGTGACCGGCGCGCCGTTCGCGGCGGCCGCGCCCCAGGCGAGGGCGACCTGGCCGCTGCCGGGGGTCGCGGTGAGGCCGGCGGGTGCGCCGGGCGTGCTCGCCGGGACGACGACCGGCGGCACGGGCGCCTGCGTCCGCGGCTTCGGCTGGGGTTGCGGCTGAGGTTGTGGTTGTGGTTGCGGCAGCGGGTTCTCGGTCGGCTGCGGGACGACCGGAGGCGCCTGCGTCGGGGTGGTGGTCGTGGTCTCGGACGGCGGCGGTTCCGGCGTCCGGGAGCCGCCGATCCGGGTGCCGTCGACCGGGACCCGCGTCACCGTGCCCTCCGGCGCGACGACGAGCACGTTGCGGCCTTCGCCGCCCTCGACGTAGACGCGCTTGTCCTCGCCCTTCGTGAGGCGCGGCTCGCCGGCCTCGACGGGCACCGGCGTCGACTCCCGCTTGGTGCCGGAGCTGTCGTAGGTGAGCAGCGTGCCGCCGCGCTGGTCGAGGATCGCCACGGTGGAGCCGGTGGACTCGGGGCCGGTGTACTCGCCCGGCGCGAGCCGCACCACGACGTCCCGCGCGGCGGGCCGCTCGCCGACCACGTCCGCCGTGTCGACCAGGTAGAGCGTGCCCGCCGGGTCGAGCAGCGGCACGCGACCGGTGACGTCGGCCGCGCCGACCTTCGTGGTGTCCGGGAGCTTCGTGGAGAGTTCCTTCAGCCGGCCGAGGCCGCCCGGGGTGACCAGCTGCATGGTGTCGGCCGTCGTGTCGACGAAGACCGGCTGGTCGCCGACGACCGTCAACCCGCCCGAGTGGCCCGCCGGCACCGCGGCCGGGCACGACGGCGTGGTGGTGCCCTTGGGCAGCTGGCACAGGTTCCCGGTCTCGGTGGCGTGCAGCCACAGCGTGCCGTCGCCGGTGACGACGGGGTTGCCGAGCTTCTGGTTGATCGGGACGTGCGCGCGGTCCTCGCCGAGCCGGACGACCTGGCCCGCCTCGCGGTAGACGAGGTACGCGCCGCCCGCGACCTCCAGCACCACCGGCGTCTCCCGGTCGGTCGGCGCGGCGGTCGTCCCCTCGACCCGCAGCGTCGACTTGCCGAACTCGGTGTACTTGCCGCGGCCCACGACGTAGCCGCTGGTGTCGCTCTGCACCACCAGGCTGCCCCGGTCGGCCCCCGGCATCGCGACCTCGGCGTTGACCTGGTTGGTCTCGCCGTCGATGTGGAACACCTTGCCCAGGTGGGAGTTCAGCACCCAGTGCCCGGACTGCAGCAGTTCCAGCTTCGGCGTGCCGGCCGCGCCTCCCACGGCGAGACCGACGACGGCGACGCACCCGGCGGTGAGCAGGGCCACCGGCACGCGGCCCCGCCATCTCGCGGTGATTCCCATGTCTGAGACCCCCTAGTCTGCAATCACGTAGCGTATGGCACCCGATACAGAAACGGTCCACGTCTTGACTCGTCCGCGGTTCCTGCTGCTGCTCGGCGCGCCGATGGTGGTCGCGGTGCTCGTCCTCACGCTCGCCCTGAGCGGCGAGCGCGACGTGCCACTCGCCGGGCTGCCCACGTCACCGACGCTCGTCGCGTCCCTGCGACTGGAGCCGGCGTTGCCCAAGGCGGGGCAGGAAGTTGTGGTGCACATCACACTCGCCGCCGACCGGCCGGTGACGCCGAGCGGGTTGACCGTGGAGGCCGTGCACCTCGGCACGGGCGACTCGCACCACTTCCCCGAGCTGCGCGACCACGAGGTCGGCACGACCGAGCAGGAGATCAGCCTCCAGCGCGTCTTCGACGTGCCCGGCGAGTACAACTACTACCTCGCGTACCGCATGGACGACCGCTCGCCGTGGACCGGCCTGCGCCCGTGGGAGACGTTCACGGTCCGCTGACCGGCAGGCTCAGCTCGAAGATCGCGCCGCCCTCGTCGGCGTTGAACACCCGCAGCGTGCCGCCGTGCGCGAGGGCCACCCACCGCACGATCGACAGGCCCAGCCCCGACGACGCGCCGGAGCCGGTGAACCGGTCGAACGCCCGCTCGGCCGCCTCCGGGTCGATGCCCGGACCGTTGTCCGCCACGGTGACCCGGCCGTCGGCGACGGTGATGTGCACGATCGCCTCGCCGTCCGCGCGCCGACCGTGCCGCAGGGCGTTGGCCAGCAGGTTGCCGACGGCGCGGTGCAGGAGGCTCGGGTCGGCGCGCACGATCGTGGGCGCGGCCGTGACGGTGACCCGCGTGTCCGGCGCGGGCGTGTCCTCGACGACGCCGGCCACGAGCTGGTCCAGCCACACGGGTTGGATCGCCAGCTGCTCGACGCCCGCCGCCAGCCGGGCCCGCACCAGCAGCCCGTCGATGATGCCGCCCATCCGGGCCGCGAGGCCCACCGTGCGCGGCAGCAGCTCCGCCTGCTGGTCGGGGTGCTGCATCGCGGTCTCGGCGAGCATCCGCAGCGCCGCCACCGGTGTCCGCAGGTCGTGCGCGGTCTCGGCGAGCAGCACCTCCTGCTGTTCCAACGCCGCCGCCGCCGGCCGGATCGCGCGTCCCGCCAGCACGTGCCCGGCGAGGCCGAGCGCGACCACCAGGACCAGGCAGCCGCCCACCACCCGCCACACCGTCGCCTGGTGCTCGGCGCGCGTCGGGCCGAGGTCGTGCACCGCGACGATCGCGCCGATCACCTCGCCCTCCGGCGTGCGCAGCGGCTCGGCCCGCACCCGCAGGTCGCCGACCGGACCCGTCACCGTGCCCTCGGCGACGGCCTTCGCGGCCAACCCGCTGAGCACGGTCAGGTCCGCGTCGACGCACGACTTCTCGCTCAGGTGGCCGCGGAACTCGCGGTCCGCGCCGCCGGGCAGGACCGCGAACCGCGGGCATTCCCGGTTCACCGGGTCCAGCACCAGGTCGGCGGTGACCAGCGAGTCCTCGTACCGGATCAACCGGCTCACCACCGCCGTGACCCGGTGCAGCTCGGCGTCCAGCTCGTCGATGCCCTGGTCGCGGTCCTCCCGCAGCACCAGCACGGCGAGCACCAGCAGCCCGGCCGTGTTCATCGCCGTGAACAGGACGGTGAGCAGCAGCCGCAACGAGCGCAGCCGCGCCGCCGACCCGCTCAGCCGCGCCCGGCCGCCCGGTGTGGTGGACCCGCCGCCGCTCACGACGTGCCCAGGCGGTAGCCGTGGCCGTGCACGGTGTGGATCAGGTCCGGGCCGTGCAGCTTGCGCCGCAACCGCTTCACCACGGCCTCGACCACGTTGGCCACCGGGTCGGACCCGGCGTCCCAGCAGTGCTCGATCAGGTCCGTCCGGGTGACGACCTGCCCGGCGCGCGACGCCAGGTACTCCAGCACCGCGAACTCCCTGGCGGACAACGTGAGCAGCACCCCGCCGCGCCGCACCTCGTGCCGGATCGGGTCCACCTCCAGGTCGCCGTGGCGCAGCACCGCCGGCCGGGCCGCGCCGGTCGGGCGGCACAGCCGGAGCACGCGGGCCACCAGCTCCTCGACGGCGAACGGCTTGACCAGGTAGTCGTCGCCGCCGTGGGCGAAGCCCGCGACCCGGTCGTCCACGGTGTCGCGGGCGGTGAGGAACAGGACGGGTGTCGTCCACCCGAGGCCGCGCCGCCGCTGGACGTCCTCGATGGCGTCGCCGTCGGGCAGCATCCGGTCGTACACGACGCACGCGTAGCCGTGCTCGGCGAACGCCCGGCCGGCGGTGGCGATGTCCGGCGCGGTGTGGACGTCCAGCCCGGCTCCGCGCAGGGCGCCGGCGACCGCCACCCGCAGGTTCTCGTCGTCCTCCACCACCATCACCCGCATGTCATCAAAACCTCATGTGTCGTGACGGATCGTTGCCGGTGTGATCTTCCGAGTCCTCGGCCCGCAAGCCGGCCCCCGCAAGCCCGCCACCCTCCTGGCCGCACTGCTCCTGCACGCTAACGCGTGGGTGAGCCTAGACGAGCTGATCGACGAGATCTGGCAGGAACAGGCCGTCCCCGCGTCGGCGGACCGCAACGTGCGCACGTACGTCTGGCAGCTGCGGCGGGCGTTGCCGCCGGGCCGGATCGACGCCCGGCCGCGCGCCTACCGCCTGCGCGTCGAGCGGGGCGAGCTGGACGCCGACGTGGCCCGGTCGCTGCTGGACCGGTCCGCGCACGCGTCACCCGCCGACGCCGTCACCCACCTGACCTGCGCGCTGGACCTGTGGCGCGGCAGGCCGTTCGAGGAGTTGAGGTCGGAGACGGCCGCGCCTTCCGCGGCCCGGCTGCACGAGCTGCGGTGGGACCTGCGGGAGCGGTTGGCGGACGCGTACACGGCGTTGGGGCGGCACGGCGACGCGATCGGGGTGCTGCGCGCGCTGACCGCCGAGGACCCGATGCGCGAGGACACCTGGGCGCGGCTCGTGCGGGCGCTGCACACGGCCGGACGTCGGGCCAACGCCCTGTCGGAGTACCGGCGCGCGTGCGCCCTGCTGGCCGCCGAGCTGGGCGTGGAGCCCGGTCCGGAACTGGTCCGGGCACGGCGGGAGGTGGCGGCGTGATGGCGGGTGCGGCGTTGGACGGGGCCGCGTTGGGCGGGCCTGCGTCGGGCGGGTCGGGGTCGGGTGGGCTTGCGATCCGGTTCGTCTGCGCGCAGCTGACCGTGCCGGCCGCGCTGGTCGGCGTCGGCGAGCCGTGGCCCGTCGCGGCGGCGCTGTGGACGTCGTCGGCGGTCGTGCTGGTGCTCTCGGTGGGGCGGTGGCGTCGGCGGTGGTTGTCGGAGTGGTGCGGCCGGTACCTGGCGTTCCGGGTGCGGCGACGTCGGCGCGGTGCGCTGCTGGACGTCGTCGCCCCCGGCGCGTGGGTCGACGGCGACCGCGTGCACGGGCCCGGAGGGGTGGTTTCCGTGCTGCGGCCCCGGATCGCGTCACCCAAGGCGCTCGCCGGGCTGACCGGCCCCGACCTGCGGATCGTGGTGCACGCGGGCCGCGGGCAGATCCGCCGCCCCCGCGCCTGGGTGGCGGTGCACGCGCGCCGCACCCCGGAGCTGTGGCACGACGACGAGCTGGTGCGGGTGCTCGGCAACTCGACCCGCCGCGCGCTGCGGGAGCTGCGGCGGCGAGCCGTGGCCGCCGACCCGCTCGCCGACGACGAGCTGGTCGCCACGATCACCGCCCTCGCGCACGTCACCGGTGACCGCGAGGTCCGCGAGGGCTGGCGCTTCTGGCACAGCGGACCCGTCGCGCAGGCCTGCTTCCGGCTGCCCGGCGCGACGGCCCGCACCGCACTGGACTGGCTGATCACCGCCGCGCCGGGGGTCGCGGTGACCGTGGCGCTGGGCGACGGCGCGGACGCCGTGCTGCGCGTCGCGGGCGCCACCGAGGCGGCGGTGGACGCGGCGGTCGGCGTGATCACCGCGCACGTGCCGCTGGAACGACTGGACGGACTGCACTCCCGGGGCGTCGCCGCCTCGCTGCTCATCGGAGGTGTTCTGTGACGAAACCGCTGTCGGTGGTGAAACCGCCGTCGCTGCTCCCGACCGGGGTCGACGCGCTGCTGGCGCAGGCCCGCGCCGAGGTCGTCGTGATGGCCGCCGGCGGGACGTCCCTGCGCCGGGTCGACCTCGCGAACCTGCGGCGCGGCGTGCGGTACCGCGTGCTGCTGCCGGACGAGCTGCGGTCCGCCGCGCCCGGCCTCGCGCCCGCGCAGGTCCGGACGCTGCCGCACGTGCCGATGGATGCCGTGGTGGTGGACGGTGTCGCGGCCGTGCTGCCCGCCGAACGGGGCGTGGCCGTGTTCCGGCTGCCCAGCGTGGTGCGGGCGGCGGTGGAGCTGTTCGAGCGGCTGTGGCCGGAGGCGGTGGCCGCGTTCGACGTGTCCGACGCGCCGTGCGAGCTGTCGCGCCGGGAGCGGGAGCTCCTGACGCTGCTGTTCGCGGGCAGCACGGACGAGAGCGCCGCGGCGCGGCTGGACGTGTCCGTGCGCACGGTGCGGCGGATGGTCGCGGACATCATGAACCGCCTCGGCGCGCGCAGCCGGTTCCAGGCGGGGGCGAAGGCCGCCGACCGCGGCTGGCTGCTCCAGCGCGCCGGGTGACCCGGAAGTGCGGCACGGGGCCGCGGGGCATGGCTACGGTGGTGCGGTGCGCATCCTGGTGATGGAGGACGACGAGACCCTGCTCCTCACGGTGGCGATCACGCTGCGCGGCGCGGGTTTCGCCGTCGACCCGGTGACCGACCTGGCCGCCGCGGACGAGGCGCTGTCGGTCAACTCCTACGACTGCGCGGTGCTGGACCGCAAGGTTCCCGGCGGTGACGCGCTGGACTACGTCCGGCACCGCCGCCGGGCCGGTCTGCGGGTGCCGGTGCTGTTCCTCACCGCGCTGGGCGGCATCGGCGACCGGGTGGACGGCCTGGAGGTCGGCGACGACTACCTGGTGAAGCCGTTCGCGGCGGAGGAGCTGGTGGTGCGGGTGCGCCGGCTGTGCCACATCCGGGAGGTCGACCGGCCCGCCGTGCTGCGGTACGCGGACGTGGAGCTGGACTCCGCCACGCGCGAGGTGCGCCGGGGCGGGGTGCTGCTCACGTTGACGCGTCGGCAGTACCTGGTGCTGGAGCTGCTGCTGGCCAACGCGGGCCGGGCGGTGAGCCGGGCGGACCTGATCGCGCACGCGTGGGACGACGAGTTCGCGCGGCCGGCGACGAACGTGCTGGACGTGATGGTGGCGCAGCTGCGGCGCAAGCTGCACCAGCCGCCGCTGATCCAGACCGTGCGCGAGGTCGGGTACCGCATCGGCTGACCGGCGCCGGGTCGACGTCATCCGCTGACGAGCCGCAGGACCGCCGTGCCGCCGCCGACCCCGGCGAGCTGGACGGCGAACACGCCGACGCGCGGCTGCGGCGGCTCGCCGAGCTCGGCGGGGCACAGCATGCCGCCGCCGCCGGCGACGAACAGCGTGGTGCAGCTGCCTTTCAGGGTGCCGCTGCCGCCGCCCACGGGCAGGGTGGCGTCGAACTCGACGCCGTCCGGCAGCACCTCCCGCACGGAGAACGTCCCGGACCCGGCGGAACCGCCCCACGTGATGTCGACCGGGCCGGACACCGCCACCTCGCAGATCCCGTCGGCGCAGGCGGCGTAGTCCGCGCCGTCCGCGGCCGTGGGCGTCGCGGTGGTGGTCGTCGTGGCCGAGGTGCTGCTCGGCACGGGGGTGCGCGCCGGGGTGCTCGCGGCCACCGGGGTGCTCGCGGCCACCAGGGTGCTCGCGGGCACGGCCGTGCCGGACACGGTGGCGCAACCCGAGGCGGCGAGCGCGGCGACGAGTGCCGCCACCAGCTTTCCGTCCACAGTGGATGGTGTCATGCCCGTTCCCCGTTCCCTCGCGTCACGGGGCAAAGCTCGCAGACCACGACCGCCGTTCCCCTTGGCGCGGCCGGAAGCTGCCACCGGCCCCTCGCGCGCACCCGCCGTCACTACGGTCGGTGACGTGACCGAAGTGGTGGCGGGGAAGCGGAGAACGGACGTGGGAGGGCTGATGGGACTGTCAGAGCGCGGTGCCGCCGGCGCCGACCGCGCGAAGGCCGCGGTGACGCGGCTGCTGGACGTGGCGGGGCCGGACCTGTACCGCCGCAACCCGTTCCGCGTCACCGGGTTGGCGACCGACGCGTCGCCGCGCGAGGTGCGGGCGCGCCGCCAGCTGTCGGTGGGCGTCGGCGACCTGCTCGGCGCCGC
>NZ_JBHTLK010000169.1:0-15805 GCF_042678885.1 Saccharothrix hoggarensis | reverse complement strand
TGTGCGCGGCGACCAGCGTCACCCGCGCGCCGCGCTGGGCGGCGACCCGGGCGAGCGCGTAGCCCTGCCGGCCGGACGAGCGGTTGCCCAGGAAGCGGACCGGGTCCAGCGCTTCGCGCGTCCCGCCGGCCGAGACGGCGACGTGCAGGCCTTCGAGGTCGCGGGGCAGCGCGTCGGGACGGGTCAGCAGCAGCCGGGCCAGGTCGACGATCTCGGCGGGGTCGGGCAGCCTGCCCTTGCCGGTGTCCTTGCCGGTCAGCCTGCCGCTGGCGGGCTCGGCGACGACCACGCCGCGCGAGCGCAGCAGCGCCACGTTGGCCCGCGTGGCCGGGTGCTCCCACATCTCGGTGTGCATCGCCGGCACGAGCAGGACCGGGCAGCGCGCGGTCAGCAGCGTGTTGGTGAGCAGGTCGTCGGCCAGGCCGTGGGCGGCCTTCGCGATCAGGTTCGCCGTGGCGGGCGCGACGACCACCAGGTCGGCGGTCTGCCCCAGCTTCACGTGCGGCACGGCGGGCACGTCCTCGAACACGCCCGTCTGCACGGGCTGCCCGGACAGCGCCTCGAGCGTGGCCGCGCCGACGAACTTCAGGGCGCCGTCCGTCGGCACGACGCGCACGGCGTGACCGGATTCGGTGAGCCGGCGCAGCACCTCGCAGGCCTTGTACGCGGCGATGCCCCCGCCCACACCCAGGACGACCCTGGGGCGGTCGGGGGCGTCAACGCCCTCGGTCACTCGCCCTCGGTGTGCTCGAGCAGACCCGCGTGGATCTCCCGGAGCGCGATGGACAGCGGCTTCTCCCGCGGACCCGGCTCGACCAGCGGGCCGACGTACTCCAGCAGGCCCTCGCCGAGCTGGGCGTAGTAGTCGTTGATCTGCCGCGCCCGCTTGGCCGCGTAGATCACCAGCGCGTACTTCGAGCTGACCTGCTCGAGCAGGTCGTCGATCGGCGGGTTGGTGATGCCCTCCGGGGCACCCGCAAGCGGGCCCAGCTCGGTGTGCGTGGTCACTCGTCAACGCTCCTGCGGTTCAGGGGTGGGGCTTGCGCGCCCCGGGGTCCGACGGCCGTCCCGTGCCTCGCGACGCGCGACGTCACGCGTCGGGCACCGGGCCGACCACCAAGTTTAGCAAGCTCGCGGCGGCGGTCTTCACGTCGTCGTTCACGACGACCTCGTCGAACTCCGGTTCGGCCGCCAGTTCCTCCCTGGCGATCTCCAGCCGGCGGGCGACGACCGCGGGGTCCTCGGTGCCCCGGCCGGTGAGCCGGCCGACCAGGTCCTCCCACGACGGCGGGGCCAGCATGACCAGCTGGGCCTCCGGCATCGCGACCCGGACCTGGCGCGCGCCCTGCAGCTCGATCTCCAGCAGGGACGGCGTGCCGGACGCCAGGGCCCGCTCGACCGGCTCCCTGGGCGTCCCGTAGCAGTTGCCCGCGAACTCGGCGTGCTCCAGGAGCTCGCCGTCGGCGACCATCCTGCGGAACTCGGCGACGTCGACGAAGTGGTAGTGAACCCCGTCGACCTCGCCCGGCCTCGGCTTCCTGGTGGTCACCGAGACGCTGAAGTGGATCTCCGGACCCATCCGGCGCAGCTCCGCCAGCACGCTGGACTTGCCGACGCCCGATGGACCGGACAGAACGGTGAGGCGGGGCCGGGCGCGAACGCCCGACCCCACCCCGGTGCCATCACTCACTCGCCGCTGAACTCGGTGAGCAGCGCCTTGCGCTGCCGCTCACCCAGGCCGCGCAGCCGACGGCTCGGAGCGATCTCAAGGCGCTCCATGATCTGCTGCGCACGCACCTTGCCGACGCCCGGAAGGGCCTCAAGCAGCGCGGACACCTTCATCTTGCCAAGGACCTCGTCGCTCTCGGCGGCCTTCAGCACGTCCGTCAGGGTCGTGCCGCCACGCTTGAGGCGCTCCTTGAGCTCAGCCCGAGCGCGACGAGCGGCAGCAGCCTTCTCCAGCGCTGCGGCCCGCTGCTCCTCGGTAAGCTGGGGAAGGGCCACGATTTCCTCCGTGGTGTGGGAATTTCAATTCTGGATCGGTGCCGCGACCGTACCGAGCGCAATTGCCTGGGTACAACGTGGGTCCCAGTCAGGTGAATCTTTCAGCGCTGGAGTTGGTTGCGGCGGGTGGTAGTAGTACCAACACCCACCAACAGTGCCATCACCGCCACCGGTAACGCCTTGCGCACGGCCTGTGTGGTATGCGCTCGACGGGGGATGGACCCGCTGGTGGCCAGGACCGTACCAGGCAGCGTTTGCGCAGGTGAGCGGACCACGCGAAGCGTGTCGGGATTTGATCGTGATCACATCTCCAGCGACCGCCGCACCGCGTCGACCGCGGACCGCAATGATGCGGTCTCCGGACCGTGCCGCAGCACGTCCCGCGAGGACGTCGGGAGCACTCCGCGCAGGTCGGAACCGAACAGCGCGCGCAGGTCCGCGACTGTTGCGCCCTGTGCGCCGAAACCCGGCGCGAGGACCGGTCCGCGCAGGTCAGAGAGGTCGACGTCCAGCTCTCCCAGGGTCGCGCCGACCACCAGTCCGACGTCGCCCAACGGGTCCGCGCCCGCGTTCGCACGGGCCGCCTCGTCGACGATGGACTGCGCGACGGAACGGCCGTCCGCCCCCACGGCGCGCTGCACCGAGGCACCTTCCGGATTGGAAGTCAAGGCGAGCACGAATATCCCGCGACCGCTCGCCGCGGCGGCTTCCCGGGCCGGGTCGAGCGACCCGAACCCGAGGTACGGCGACACGGTGACCGCGTCGCCGGCGAGCGGCGAGCCCTCGGTGAGGTAGGCCGCGGCGTACGCGGCCATCGTCGAGCCGATGTCGCCGCGCTTGGCGTCGACCAGGACGAGCGTGCCGCTGCCCCTGAGGTCCGCGATGACCCGTTCCAGCACCGCGACGCCCCGTGAGCCGTGCGCCTCGAAGAACGCCGCCTGCGGCTTCACCACGGCCACCCGGCCGCCGAACGCCTCGACGCACGTCAGCGCGAACCGCTCCAGCCCCGCGGCGTCCTGGGAGAGCCCCCAGGACGCCAGCAGGCCGGGGTGCGGGTCGATGCCCACGCAGAGCGGTCCGTGCTCGGAGATCGCCTCGGAGAGGCGCGCGCCGAACCTCACGCGTCACCCCGCAGCGCCGCCTGGAGCGCCTGGAGGGGCCGCACGCCGATGTCGCCGCGGATGGCCGCCTCGATGCCGTGCACGGCCGCCGCCGCGCCCTGGATCGTGGTGACGCACGGGATGTCCTTGGCCACCGCCGCCGTGCGGATCTCGTAGCCGTCGATGCGCGGCCCGTTGTTGCCGTACGGCGTGTTGATGATCATGTCGACGGTGCCCGCGAGGATGGCGTCCACGATGTTGTCGGCGCCCTCGAAGTGCTTGCGCACGATCGTGCACGGGATGCCGTTGCGGCGCAGCACCTCGGCCGTGCCGGCGGTGGCCAGCACCTCGAAGCCCAGGTCGGCGAGCCGCTTGACCGGGAAGATCATGGCCCGCTTGTCCCGGTTGGCCACCGACACGAACACCCGGCCCGACGTGGGCAGGGAGCCGTAGGAGGCGGTCTGGGACTTGGCGTAGGCCATGCCGAACGACACGTCGATGCCCATGACCTCGCCGGTCGACTTCATCTCCGGGCCGAGCAGCGAGTCGACGCCCTTGCCCTCCGGCGTGCGGAACCGGTGGAACGGGAGCACGGCCTCCTTGACCGCGACCGGGGCGTGCGCGGGCAGCCTCGCGCCGTCGCCGGTCTTCGGCAGCAGCCCTTCGGACCGCAGCTGGGCCACGGTCGCGCCCAGCATGATCCGCGCGGCGGCCTTGGCCAGCGGCACCGCCGTGGCCTTGGAGACGAACGGGACGGTGCGCGAGGCGCGCGGGTTGGCCTCCAGGACGTACAGCACGTCGTCCTTCAGCGCGTACTGGACGTTGAGCAGTCCGCGCACGCCGATGCCCTCGGCGATGGCCAGCGTGGACCGCCGGACCGCCTCGATGTCGGACTCGCCCAGGGTGATGGGCGGCAGGGCGCACGCCGAGTCGCCGGAGTGCACGCCGGCCTCCTCGATGTGCTCCATCACGCCGCCGATGAACACCTCGTGGCCGTCGTAGAGGGCGTCCACGTCGATCTCGATGGCGTCGTCGAGGAACCGGTCGACCAGCACCGGGTGCTCCGGGCTGACCTCGGTGGCGCGCTGGATGTAGCCGCCCAGCGTCTCCTCGTCGTAGACGATCTCCATGCCGCGCCCGCCGAGCACGTACGACGGCCGCACCAGCACCGGGTAGCCGATCTCGTCCGCGATGGCCTTGGCCTGGGCGAACGACGTCGCCATGCCGTACTTCGGGGCGGGCAGCCCGGCGTCGGTGAGCACCTGGCCGAACGCGCCGCGGTCCTCGGCGAGGTGGATCGCGTGCGGCGGGGTGCCGACGACCGGGACGCCCGCGTCCGCGAGCCGCTGCGCCAGGCCCAGCGGGGTCTGGCCGCCGAGCTGCACGATCACGCCCGCGACCGTGCCGGAGCGCTGCTCGGAGTGGAAGACCTCCAGCACGTCCTCGAACGTCAGCGGCTCGAAGTACAGCCGGTCGGACGTGTCGTAGTCGGTGGAGACGGTCTCCGGGTTGCAGTTGACCATCACGGTCTCGTACCCGGCCGCGCGCAGCGCCATGGCCGCGTGCACGCACGAGTAGTCGAACTCGATGCCCTGGCCGATCCGGTTCGGGCCCGAGCCGAGGATCAGCACCTTCGGCTTGTCCCGCTGCTCGGTCACCTCGGTCTCGGCGTCGGGGTCCAGCTCGTAGGCCGAGTAGTGGTACGGCGTCCGGGCGGCGAACTCGGCGGCGCACGTGTCGACCGTCTTGTAGACCGGCCGCACGCCGAGGCGGTGCCGCAGGGTGCGGACGCCGTCCTCGCCGGCCAGCTCGGCGCGCAGCGCGGCGACCTGCCGGTCGGACAGGCCGGCCCGCTTCGCCTTGCGCAGCAGGCGCTCGTCGAGCACCGGCGCGTCCTCGATCTCGCGGCGCAGGTCGACCAGCCAGGCCATCTGCTCGATGAACCACGGGTCGATGTGCGACGCCTCGTGCACCTGCTCGATGGTCGCGCCGAGCCGCAGCGCGCGGTCCACCGTGTACAGGCGGCCGTCGTGCCCGGCGCGCAGGGCGTCCAGAGTGGACTCCAGCGTCTCGTCCGGGTCCGGCGTGGTCCAGAACCCGGCGGACTTCGTCTCCATGGAGCGCAGCGCCTTGCCGAGCGCCTCGATGAAGCTGCGGCCGATGGACATGGCCTCGCCCACCGATTTCATGGTGGTGGTGAGGGTGCGGTCGGCGCCGGGGAACTTCTCGAACGCGAACCGGGGCACCTTCACCACGACGTAGTCGAGGGTGGGCTCGAAACTGGCCGGCGTTTCGCCCGTGATGTCGTTGCGGATCTCGTCCAGCGTGTAGCCGATGGCGAGTTTCGCGGCGATCTTGGCGATCGGGAAACCGGTCGCTTTCGACGCCAGCGCGGAGGAGCGGGACACCCGCGGGTTCATTTCGATGACGACCATGCGGCCGTTCTCCGGGTGGATGGCGAACTGGATGTTGCAGCCGCCGGTGTCCACGCCGACCTCGCGGATGACCGCGATGCCGACGTCGCGCATGTGCTGGTACTCGCGGTCGGTGAGGGTCATCGCCGGGGCCACGGTCACCGAGTCGCCGGTGTGCACACCCATCGGGTCGATGTTCTCGATGGAGCAGACGACGACCACGTTGTCGTTGCGGTCGCGCATCAGCTCCAGCTCGTACTCCTTCCAGCCGAGCACGCTCTCCTCGATCAGCACCTCGGTGACCGGGGACTCGGCGAGGCCGGACGCGGCCAGCAGCTCCAGCTCCTCCGGGGTGTGCGCCATGCCCGAGCCGAGGCCGCCCATGGTGAAGGAGGGGCGGATGACGACCGGCAGGCCCAGCTCGGCCACGGTCGCGCGGACGTCGTCCATGGTCTTGCAGACGGCGCTGCGCGGGACGTCCGCGCCGATCTTGCGGACCAGGTCCTTGAAGATCTGCCGGTCCTCGCCGCGCTGGATGGCGTCGATGTCCGCGCCGATGAGCTCGACGTCGTACTTCTCCAGCACCCCGCGCTCGTGCAGCGCGATGGCGGTGTTCAGGGCGGTCTGGCCGCCCAGCGTGGCCAGGATGGCGTCCGGCCGCTCGGCCGCGATCACCTTCTCCACGAACTCCGGGGTGATCGGCTCGACGTAGGTGGCGTCGGCGAACTCCGGGTCCGTCATGATCGTCGCCGGGTTGGAGTTGACGAGGGAGACCCGCAGGCCCTCCTCGCGCAGCACCCGGCACGCCTGGGTGCCGGAGTAGTCGAACTCGCAGGCCTGGCCGATGACGATCGGGCCGGAGCCGATGACCAGTACGTGCTTGAGATCAGTCCTCTTCGGCATGGTCAGCGACCCTCGCTCATCATCGTCACGAACTCGTCGAACAGGGGGGCGGCGTCGTGCGGGCCGGCCGCCGCCTCCGGGTGGTACTGCACGCTGAACGCGGGCACGTCGAGCGCCCGCACGCCCTCGACGGTGCCGTCGTTGGGGCAGTAGTGGCTGAGCAGGACGCGGCCGAAGTCGGAGGTGAACTCCTCCCCCGGCTCGCCCTCCAGCGCGAAGCCGTGGTTCTGCGACGTGATGGCCACCTTGCCGGTCGCCACGTCGATGACCGGGATGTTGATGCCCCGGTGGCCGTAGCGCATCTTGTAGGTGTCGCGGCCCAGCGCCCGGCCCAGGATCTGGTTGCCGAAGCAGATGCCGAACAGCGGGACGCGCCGGTCCAGCACGCCGCGGGTCAGCTCGACCGCGTGCGCCTGGGTGGCCGGGTCGCCGGGGCCGTTGGAGAGGAACACGCCGTCGGGCTTGAGGGCGACCAGGTCGTCGACCGTGGAGGTCAGCGGCAGGACGTGCACCTCGATGCCGCGGGCGGCCATCATCCGCGGGGTGTTGGACTTGATGCCCAGGTCCAGCGCGGCGACGGTGAACCGGCGCTCGCCGACGGCCTCGACCACGTACGGCTCGGGCGTGGTCACGTCGCCCGCGAGGTCCGCGCCCTTCATGCCGGGCGCGCTGCGGACGCGTTCCAGCATCTCCTCGGCGCTGCCGAGGTCGTCGCCGGAGAACACGCCCGCGCGCATCGCGCCCTGCTCGCGCAGGTGGCGGGTCAGCATCCGGGTGTCGATGCCCGAGATGCCGACGATGCCCTGGCTGACCAGGGCCTCGTCCAGGCTGCGCGTGGACCGCCAGTTGGACGGCACCCGCGCGGGGTCGCGCACCACGTAGCCGGCGACCCAGATGCGGCTCGACTCGTCGTCCTCGTCGTTCCAGCCGGTGTTGCCGATCTGCGGCGCGGTCTGCACCACGATCTGGCGGTGGTACGACGGGTCGGTCAGGGTCTCCTGATAGCCGGTCATGCCGGTGGAGAACACGACCTCGCCCAGGCTCGCGCCGACCGCGCCGTAGGACTCGCCGCGGAAGACGCGGCCGTCTTCCAGGACCAGTGCCGCGTTGGTCTTGACCGAGTTGTTCATGCCGGGCCTCCCAGCGCTCGCACCCACTGCTCGTACACGTCCTTGTCGTCGCCCCGGAAACCGGTGTCGAACACCTGCTCCCCGAGCCTCCAGCGCACGACCAGCAGGCCGTCCGCCGTCATCACCTTCCCCGCGAGGCCGCGCGCCGTGCGGGCGCCCGTCACCTGCCCGGCGGGGATCCACAACGCGCTCGCGCCGGTGCGCTCCACCAGCACGCCGCTCTCGGTCAGCCGCAGCGTCGCCTCGGCGCGGTGGCCGACGTCGCCGACCGCGACGCGGTCCTGCCAGTCGTCGCCGATCGTCGTGCCGACGTACACGCCGGTGGTCTCCAGCATCGTCGCGCCGGTCTCGACGGGCGGCTGCGGGAACTCGGGCAGCACCTCGGCCTGGCGGCGGGCGCGGCGCCGCCAGCCGCGCCACATGCCGTACAGGCACAGCAGGAAGATCGCCAGCACGGCCAGGGACAGCAGCAAGCGGGTCATGACGGGATCCTTCCGCCGACCGCGGTCACGCGCCCGCGCAGCAGGGTCGCGACCACGGCGCCGGGCAGCTCCATGCCCTCGAACGGCGTGTTGGCCGCGATGCTCGCGAAGTCCGCGCCGCGCACCACCCACGTGGCGTCCGGGTCGACCAGGGTGAGGTTGGCGGGCTCGCCGACCTCGATCGGCCGCCCGTGGTCGGGCAGGCCCGCGATCTCGGCGGGCCGCTCGCTCATCACCCGCGCCACGCCCCGCCAGTCCAGCAGGCCGGTCCGGACCATGGTCTCCACCACGATCGACAGCGCGGTCTGCAGGCCGAGCATGCCGGGGCGGGCGGCGGACCACTCGCAGTCCTTGTCCTGCACGGCGTGCGGCGCGTGGTCGGTGGCCACGCAGTCGATGACGCCCTCGGCCAGCGCCTCGCGCAGCACCTTGACGTCGGCCGCCGTGCGCAGCGGCGGGTTGACCTTGTTGACCGGGTCGTAGGTCTCCAGCCGGTCGTCGGTCAGCAGCAGGTGGTGCGGCGTGACCTCGGCGGACACCTCCGTGCCGCGGGCCTTCGCCCACCGCAGCACGTCCGCGGTGCCGGTGGTGGAGACGTGGCAGACGTGCAGCCGGGCGCCCGCGTGCAGCGCCAGCAGGCAGTCCCGCGCCACGATCGACTCCTCGGCGGCGGCGGGCCAGCCCTGCAGCCCCAGCCGGGACGCCTGCTCGCCCTCGTGCGCCTGCGCGCCGACGGTCAGCCGGGGCTCCTCGGCGTGCTGCGCGATGACCACGTCCAGCGCCTTGCTGTACTCCAGCGCGCGCCGCATGATCAGCGGGTCGTGCACGCAGTGGCCGTCGTCGGAGAACACCCGCACGCCGGCCCTGGCCATCGTGCCCAGCTCGGCGAGCTTCACGCCCTCCAGGCCCACGGTGACCGCGCCGACCGGGTGCACGTCGACCAGGCCGACCTCGCGGCCGCGCCGGGCGACGTGCCCGACGATCACCTCGTTGTCGGCGACCGGGTTGGTGTTGGCCATGGCGAAGACCGCCGTGTAGCCGCCCAGCGCGGCGGCGGCCGAGCCGGTGGCGATGGTCTCGGTGTCCTCGCGGCCGGGTTCGCGCAGGTGGGTGTGCAGGTCGACGAAGCCGGGCAGCAGGACCGCGCCGTCGCCTTCGACGACGTCCGCGCCTTCTTCGTCCACGGACCCGATCGCGGCGATCACGCCGTCGCGGACCAGCACATCGGTCGGTTCGCCCTCGCCGTACGGCCTTACGCCCTTGAGGATCAAGGGTTTCACGCGGTTTCCTCCTCGTGGGCAAGCAGGTGGTAGAGGACGGCCATGCGCACGTGCACGCCGTTGCGCACCTGGTCGGTGATGGCGGCGCGCGGCGAGTCGGCGACCGCCGAGGCGATCTCCATGCCGCGCAGCATCGGACCGGGGTGCAGCACGACCGCGTGCTCCGGCAGGAGCCTCAGCCGGTTCTCGTTCAGGCCGTAGGCGATGGAGTACTCGCGGGCCGACGGGAAGAACCCGCCGTGCATGCGCTCGGCCTGCACCCTGAGCAGCATCACCGCGTCGAGGCTGGGCAGCTCGGCGTCCAGCTCGTGCGAGACGGTGACCGGCCAGTTCGCCACGCCCGTGGGCAGCAGGGTCGGCGGTGCGACGAGCGTCACGTCCGCGCCCAGGGCGGTGAGCAGGTGCACGTTCGACCGGGCGACCCGGCTGTGCAGCACGTCGCCGACGATCGCGATCCGGCGGTCCCGCAGGTCGCCGAGGCGTTCCCGCAGGGTGGCCGCGTCCAGCAGGGCCTGGGTGGGGTGCTCGTGCATGCCGTCGCCCGCGTTGACGACCGACGTGCCGGCCTCCTTCAGCCAGCCCGCCAGCCGGTGCGCCGCGCCGGACGCCGGGTGCCGCACGATGACGCAGTCCGCGCCCGCCGCGGCCAGGGTCAGCGCGGTGTCGCGCAGCGACTCGCCCTTGCTCACGCTGGAGCCGGAGGACGAGACGTTCACCACGTCCGCGCTCATCCACTTGCCCGCGATCTCGAAGCTCACGCGGGTGCGGGTGGAGTTCTCGTAGAACATCGTGATGACCGTGCGGCCGCGCAACGTGGGGAGTTTGCGCACCTCACGGCCTTCGAGGGACTGCTTGAGGTTCGCCGCGGTGTCGAGGATGGCGGTCGCCTGCGCCGGGTCGATGCCCTCGGTGGTGAGCAGGTGCTTCACCGCAGCACCACCCCGTCGCGCTGGTCGAACTCCTCCAGCAGCACGTGGACCTCCTCGGTGCGCGCCGTGGGCACGTTCTTGCCCACGTAGTCCGCGCGGATCGGCAGCTCGCGGTGACCGCGGTCGACCAGGACGGCGAGCTGCACGGCACGCGGGCGGCCGTGGTCGCGCAGGGCGTCGAGCGCGGCGCGGATCGTGCGGCCGGAGAACAGCACGTCGTCCACCAGGACCACGAGCTTGTCGTCGATGCCGCCCTCGGGCAGCTTCGTCGCCTCCAGCGGGCGGGTCGGGCCCCGGCGCAGGTCGTCCCGGTAGAGGGTGACGTCCAGCGTGCCGGTCGGCACCTCGACCCCGGAGAACTCGGCGATGCGGACGGCGAGCCGCCGGGCCAGCGGGGCGCCCCGGCTCGGAATCCCCATCAGGACTACCGCGGGTGCGCTCGGTGCATCAAGAGCGGTCTTCTCGATGATCTGATGGGCCATTCGGGCGACGGTGCGCGCGACGTCGCCGGCCGACAGGAGCTCTCGCTCCCCGGCCGGGTCCGTCGCGCCACGTTGACGTGGCGCCACGGTTGGACCTCCTTCCCCGCCTCGCTGGACGGGTCCTTAAAGGACGTCGGACACCCGGCTGCGACCGGGCTGACCAGGACCGTATCAGGCGCGGGCGGTCAATCTTCCGGGTGGTGTACGTGGTCTCGCCCACCTGTCCCATCGAGATCAGCTTGACCTGGTGACCACGGAGAGCAATCATTACTCTGCGTATTGATCTAAGCCTCCCCGCGGCAGTCCCCTACCGGCTGACGGGGCGAATGAACGGAGAACCGCCACATGGGCGACTACGCCAAGGCGCTGGGGGCAAAGCTCCGCGCGATCCGCCAGCAGCAGGGCTTGTCTTTGCACGGCGTCGAGCAGAAGTCCGGCGGTCGCTGGAAGGCCGTGGTCGTCGGCTCGTACGAGCGCGGCGACCGCGCCGTCACCGTGCAGAAGCTCGCCGAGCTGGCCGACTTCTACGGCGTCCCGGTGGCCGAGCTGCTGCCCGAGGGCCGGGTGCCGTCCGGGGCGGAGCCCGCCACCAAGATCGTCATCAACCTGGAGCGGCTGCAACAGCTGCCCGCGGAGAAGGTCGGGCCGCTGGCCCGGTACGCGGCCACCATCCAGAGCCAGCGCGGCGACTACAACGGCAAGGTGCTGTCCATCCGGACCGAGGACCTGCGCTCGCTGGCGATCATCTACGACATGACCCCCGGCGAGCTGACCGAGCAGCTCATCGACTGGGGCGTGCTGCCCCCCGAGGCCCGTCCGGCCAAGGAGGACTGACCACGTGACAGGGCCACCCGCCGGTTCGGACGGGTGGCCCTCTCGGTCTTCGGCGTGCGGGGCTAGAGGACGGCCCGGAGCTGGTCCGCGATGACCGCGATCCGGCCGAGCACGCCGTTGACGAACCGCGGCGAGTCGTCCGTGGACAGGCCCTTGGCCAGCTCCACCGCCTCGTCGATCGCGACCGCGTCGGGCACGTCGGCCGCCCACAGCAGCTCGTACAGCCCGACCCGCAGCACCGCGCGGTCCACCGCCGGCATCCGCTGGAGGGTCCAGCCCTCCGCGTGCTCGGAGATCAGGTCGTCGATGCGCGCGCGGTGCGCCGTGACGCCTTCCACGAGGGCGATCGTGTAGTCGTTCACCGGCGGCACGTCCGTCGACCCGACGCGGTCCGCGAGCAGCGTGACCGGGTCGACGCCCCGCAGGTCCGCCTCGTAGAGGACGTCGACCGCGCGTTTGCGCGCCTTGCTCCGTGCGCCCATCTCAGCCGTTCACTCGGCCGAGGTAACGGCCGTCGCGGGTGTCGACCTTGATCTTCTCGCCGGTCGTGACGAACAGCGGGACCTGGATCTCCGCGCCGGTCTCCAGCGTGGCGGGCTTGGTGCCGCCGGTGGAGCGGTCGCCCTGCAGGCCGGGGTCGGTGTGCTGGATCACGAGCTCGACCGAGGTCGGGAGCTCGACGTACAGCGCGACGCCCTCGTGCATGGCGACGACCGTCTCCTGGTTCTCCAGCATGTAGTTCGCCGCGTCGCCGACCGTCTCGGCCGGGATGCTGATCTGGTCGTACGTGTCGCCGTCCATGAAGACGAAGTCGGCGCCGTCCTTGTACAGGTAGGTCATGCCGCGCTTGTCGACGGTGGCCGTCTCGACCTTGGTGCCCGCGTTGAAGGTCTTGTCCACGACCTTGCCCGACAGGACGTGCTTCAACGTGGTGCGCACGAAGGCGCCACCCTTGCCCGGCTTGACGTGCTGGAACGCGGTGACGGTCCACAGCTGGCCGTCGAGGTTCAGCACCAGGCCGTTCTTCAGGTCGTTGGTGGTGGCCACGGTGGTGGGCTCTCCTGTTGCGTGAGTTGAGGACGACGTCGGCGGGCCGACGATCCGACTTCGGGCTTCGAACTTCAGACGACCACGAGCTCTTTCGTGGTCAGGGTGAGGAGCTCCGGGGCGCCTTCGCGCACCACGAGCGTGTCCTCGATGCGGACACCACCCCTCCCGGCCAGGTACACACCGGGCTCGACGGTGACCGCCATGCCGGGCAGAAGTGTACCGTCACCCGCCTTCGACAGCGCTGGAGCCTCGTGGATCTGCAAGCCGACGCCGTGGCCGAGGCCGTGCAGGAACTGGTCGCCGTAGCCGGCCTCGTCGATCACGCCGCGCGCCGCCGCGTCCACGTCCGACACGCGCGTGCCGACCTCCAGCGCGGCCCGGCCGGCCGCCTGCGACGTCGCGACCAGGTGGTACAGGTCGCGCTGCCAGTCCGCGGCCCGGCCGACGACGAGGGTGCGGGTCATGTCCGAGTGGTAGCCGTCGACCAGCGCTCCGAAGTCGAGCTTGACGAGGTCGCCGTCGCGGACCGCGGCGTCGGTGGGCCGGTGGTGCGGCACGGCCGAGTGCGCGCCGGCCGCCACGATCGACTCGAACGCGGGGCCCGACGCGCCGTGGTCGAGCATCCGGCTCTCCAGCTCGCGGGCGATGTCCTTCTCGGTGCGGCCGGGCCGCAGCCCGCCGTGCTCGACCAGGCCCGCCAGCGCCCGGTCGGCCGCCGCGCACGCCATCCGCAGCGCCTCCACCTCGGCGTCGTCCTTGACCAGCCGCAGCCGTTCGACCAGGCCGGAGGCGCGCGCCAGCTCCACGCCGTCGGCGGCGTCCACGAGGGTGTCCAGGCCGTCCACGGTGACGTGGTGGCTCTCGTACCCGAGCCGCCGCGTGCCCGCCTTCGCCGCCCGGCCGGCCAGGGCCGCGTCGCACGGCCGGTCGATGACCCGTTCCAGGTCCGGGACCTGGGCGGCGGCCTGGGTGAGGTACCGGCCGTCGGTGCAGAAGACGGAGGCGTCGTCGGAGTCGGCGTGCACGAGCAGCGCCGCGTTCGACCCGGTGAACCCGGTCAGGTAGCGGACGTTCAGCAGGTTCGTCACCAGCAGCGCGTCCAGCTCCCGGTCCCGGAGCGTGGCGCGCAGGGCGGCGCGGCGAGTGGAGTGCGGCATGCCTCCGAGCCTAGGACCGATGGGGCCACTCCACCGTGCCACTCGATCGGGTGAACCCTGCCGACTGGTCGTGACGGAGCGAGTCGGCGAGTCGGCGAGGAGGGGACGCTCCGGGCGCTAGGACGCGTAGTCGGTCGCGCTTAGGGTGGGGCGCATGCGCACGTGGCTGGTCCGAGGGTTCTGGATGGGGTTGTTCCACGGCGGGGTGCAGACCGGCACCTCGGCGGTCAGCGTGCACAGCCCCGAGGCCGCGTCGTCCACCCGGTACATCGCGATCGCGCTGGTCGTCGTGATCGGGCTGCTGTGGGGCGCGCTGGACGCGTGGCGGCAGCTCGACGGGCGCGGCATGGTGTGGTTCCGCGCCGGGTTGGTGGCCGGGCCGCTCGCCGGGATCGCCGGCGTGGTGGGGCGGTCGCTCGTCGACCAGACCGGGGTGGAGGCGCTCGGACCGGCGCTGACCGGCGGCGCCGCGTTCACCGCGCTCCTGGTCATGGCGACGGCGGCGGTCGGGATGGGCATCGGCAACGCCCTGCCGCAGCCGGACGGCGCAAGTCAGCCGAACGGCTCCCGCTAGCAGCTCCGGGCCGGCTGCGGCCGGTCAGCGGCGGCGGGTCAGCGGCACGCGGACGGTTGGAGGCGCGCGGGTCAGCGGCGCAGGTCGCCCGTCTTCGCGTACGACTCCCAGACCTGCTTCGACACCTCGGTCACCGTCGACGAGTTCAGCGCGGCGATCTCGGCGGCGGTCGTCGCGTCGCCCAGGACCCACAGCTCGTCCTCGCCCAGCACCAGCCCGATCCGCCCGTCCGGGCCGCGCACCGCGTCCACGCCCGCCGGGATCTCGGCGACCACCTGCATGGCGTCCACCGCCGCCGGGCGCCGGTCCAGCACCCGCACCGCGAGCCGGTCGCTCACCGACCGCCGCTCGACGCGCACCACCTTGCCGTCCAGCACGAGGTCCGTGGTGTTCGCGGGCGACGGCACGGCGAACCCGTGCAGCACGCCGGTCGACTCCTCGGTCGCGCAGCCCGGCACGCCCGCCAGGTCCAGCCCGAAGTGGGCGAGGTCGGTCGGCGCGGCGGCCGGGCCCTCCACGGTCGCGCGCACCACGTCCACCGCGACCCGGCCGCACGGGTCCTCGGCCGACACCGGCGCGTGCCCGAGCGGCGTGCGGACCAGGCCGGGGCCCTCGCGCCACGGACCGGGGATGTGCACCTGCGGGTGCGGGTTGGCGGTGAAGTCCTTGTCCCAGAACGTCAGGGTGGTGCCGTGGTCGGTCGAGTGCGCGATGACGAACGCCCGCAGCGCGGCGACGTACATCCAGTCGGCGCTGAACGCGTTGGCGACCGAACGGGTGCGCGGCGCGCGCGTGCTGCTGACCGGCTCGAACCCGTTCACGCCGAGCGCCTGCACGCCGGTGGCGAACCGGTGGTCCTTGGAGCGCAGCACGAACTGGCCGGCTCCGTTCCAGTCGGCCACGGAGCCGGTGGTGTCGGTGAACATCAGGTAGAACCAGCCGTCCAGCCACAGCGCCGACTGCTGGCCCGCGCCGTAGGCGTTGTCGCGGGGCTGGTCGTTCGACGGGGCGACGATCGCGGCGCCGGCGCGCGTCCACGAGATGCCGTCGGGGCTGGTGGCGACGCCGATGGCGCTGCCGTTGGCGTGGTTGTCGCGCTCGGCGCCCGTGTAGTACATGTAGTAGGTCGGCCCGACCTTGATCACAGACGGGTCGCAGGTGTGGATGGCGTCGAAGCCCGCCGTGCTGCCGGACAGCACCGGGATGGACGGGCTGCCGCCGGGCGCGGTGAACGGGCCGTCGGGTGACGCGCTCTCGGCGTAGAGGACGTCGTCGCCGCCGGGCGCGGCCGCGCCGAGCTGGCTGCACCACCACATGCGGTGCCTGCCGTCTTCGAGGATGAGGCTCGGGGCGTAGTTGTACGGCGCGTCCCCGCCGCCCTGGGCGACGACGCCGCCGCTCTGCCTGCCGCGGTCGGTGGCGAGGGTCACCGGGCCCGGCGGCGGCGCGGGGGTCTCGCCGGCGCC
>NZ_JBHTLK010000168.1:0-15855 GCF_042678885.1 Saccharothrix hoggarensis | reverse complement strand
GACCACCGGCTGTGGTGGCGGCGGCTGGGCCACCGGCGGGGGTGGCGGCGGCGGGGTGGGTCGCGGCGTGGTCGTGGTGGTGCGCGCGGGCGGTGGTGTGGTCGTGGTGACGGGCGGGACCGGCCGCGTGGTGGTGGTGCCGGGCGGGACCGGCCGCGTGGTGGTGGTGCCGGGCGTGGTCGTCCGCGGTGGGATGGTGGTGGGAGCCGGCGTCGTCGTTCGCGGCGGCGTCGTGGTCGTGGGTGCCGGCGTGGTCGTGGTGGTGCCCGGCGGCTTCGTGGTCGGCGGGGTCGTGGTCGGAGCCGTGGTCGTCGGCGGCGTCGTCGTGGTGGTCGTCGGCGGCGTGGTGGTGGTCGGTGTCGGTGTGGGGGTAGGTGTCGGGGTCGGGGTGGGAGTCGGCGTTGGGGTGGGAGTGGGCGTGGGGACGGTCGGCAGGCAGCCGGACGAGTCGATGGTGTGCAGCGGCGGCCGGGACGAGACCTCGGTGACCACGCCGGAACCGTCCATCGCCACCCGCCACAGCGTGCTGCGACCACCGTGCTGGTTGTTGGTGGCGTAGAGCGCGCCCTCCGGGCTGAACGTCACCGCGCCGTACCCGCTCCCACCGGGCAGCCTCCCCACGCCGGGCGCCCGCCGCACCTCGCCGGTGCGCGGGTCGATGGAGACCACGACACCGGGCCCGTGCTCGTGCGTGGCCACGCCGTACAGGAGGCCGTCGGCCGGGTTGACGTCGAAGTCGTCCACGGTCAGGCCGTGCCACGGGCGCAGCAGCACCTTGCGCAGCACGTGCCCGTACAGGGGGCTCTCGGGGTTGATGTCGACCGTGTGCAGCCAAGGCCCGGCCCGCACCACCAGCCGCTCCCCCACCACCACGCCCGCCGTCGCGTTCCGGAGCAGGTGCGACGGGCGGCTCGGCGTGCCGACGAGGCGGCCCGACCGGTCGAGCGCGACGAGCCTGCCGCGGTCGTCCAGGCCGTACACGAGGTCCTGCTCGGCGGAGTAGCCGATGGCGTTCAGCCGCACGTCCAGCTCGCGCAGGGGGGTCGTCGCGCCGGACGGGTACCGGACCTCGTAGACGGTCGACGGACCGCGGTGATCGGCCTCCACCTGGAGGGTCGTGCACACGACCTGGGCGAGCTCCTCGATCATCCGAACCGCTCGACGGCGGCCTCGAAGGCCTCCGGGCTCACGTCGGCGCCACCGCCGAACGGGTTCTGCAGCTGGTACGTGGCGTACAGCAGCAGCGTGACGGTGGCGGCGAACGTGGCGACGATGAGGACGTGGGTGCGGATGCGCGGGCCGCCGAACAGCAGCGGCAGGCAGACGGCCAGCACGCTGCCCGCGATGAGCACGAACCACACCACCGTGTTGACGCCGCTGCCCGCCGCGTCCAGCCGCGCCTGCCGGGCCTCGTAGACCTTCCACAGCTGGTTCGCGGCCTCGGTCTTGCGCTCGACCTGCCACTGGTCGGACGCGGGCGTGCGCGCCACCACCTGGCGCAGCTCGTTGAGCTGGGACCAGCCGTCCGACTCGAAGTCGGTGCCGGCCCGCATGCCCGGCCACTCGTCGTTGATGACGGTGAGGGCGTACTCGCGGGAGAGCTGCCGCACCTCCTGGCCCGCCTCCGGGGACAGCGCCTCGCTCGCCCACGTCGCGGCCACCAGGCCGTCCGCCTCGCGGTACGCCGCGTCACCGGCCTGGGTCACCGCGTCGAACAGGGCGATCAGCACGAACGCCACCAGGACCGCGTGCAGGCCGCCCACCAGCGTGAACACCTGGCCGGCGGCCTCGTTGTTGGCGGTCCTGCCCTCCAGCTCGCCGTACTTGCGGATCACGTAGGCGAGGACGGCGGCGATGACCGCCGCGCCGCCGACCCACAGCAGACCTGTGAGGTAGACGCTCATCAATGCCCTTCCACCACTCGGACCGAATTCCACAGATCCGCGAAATCCACGGTACGAAACTAGTGATGGGAGTTGACCGGGGAGAAGATGATTCATCCGTGCGCACGGCAATGCCAAACGGCCGGGTGAAGCCGGCGCGTCACACGGCTGCGGTGGTCGGGATGGAACCGCCCGGATGCGGTTCAACCCGTCCTATCGGGCTAACGGGTTAAGCCAACCGAGTCACCCCGTGACGGAGGCACGGGGGGAGTGCCCTCCGGCTCACCCCGCGAACAACAGCGCGAGTCCCCCGGACGTGTACCCGACCATGAGCACCAGCAGCGGCACCTGCCCGGTCAGGTGCTTCTCCGGCGGCAGCAGCCGCAACGCCCGGTCGTGCGCGGACACGACGGCCAGCAGGTGCCCGACGAGCACCGCTCCCACCTGCACCGATGCCACGAGCACCGGAGCGGCTGCCGTCTCGTCCGGGGTGAACCCGGTGGCGCCGACCAGGAGCGCGACGGCCCGCTGGCCCTCCACGGCGAGCAGCGAGAAGTAGTGCGCCACCACGTACCCGGCCACGATCGGGACCAGGGAGTGCGCCAGTTCGCCCCCGAACGAGCGGCACGCCGCCAGGTAGGTGCCCGCGACCAGCGCCACGGAGGCCAGGAGCCCCACCCAGTCGGGCACGCCGAGCCGTTCCCAGCTCGGGCTGGAGCCGATGCTGTCGAACGCGGTCGAGCCCAGCAGCACGGCCACCACGGCGACCAGGCCGGGACGCACGGGCGTGGCGACGAGCGCCCGGAACGGGTTGCCGCGCGACGGCGACAGCCGGCCGAGCAGGGTGGAGAACACCTCGAACCCGTCGGCCCGCTCGAACCACGCTCGGCCGAACACCACGCCACCGGCGACGTTCACCGCGGCGTACGCCACCAGGAACCACGGCAGGGCGTCGGGCTCGACCAGTTCGACCCACGTGAACGCCAGCAGTCCGAGCGCGGCGGGCCAGTGCCCCCACCGCTCCGGGTACGGTCGGCCGAGCGTGACGAGCGCGGCCAGGCGCAGCGGGTTCAGCACCCGCCACACCGGCCCCAGCAGCATCGACAGCACCGCCACCCCCACCCAGAGCAGCACGAACACCAGGTGCGGCCACGCCTGCGCGGGCACGAGCACCAGGCCGGCCGCGACCAGCACCCGGACCGGCCACCAGTCGCGCTCGGGTCCGGGCGCGGCGGGGTGGAACCGGGGTTTCGTCCACAGCAGCCCGAGCGCGAGGAACGACGCCAGCAGCGCGACCGCCGCGCCCTGGAGCACCAGGTCCAGCGGCAGCGGCAGGTCGTGCCGCGCGCCGACGCCGTGCGCGAGGACCGTCACCGCACCACCAGTTGCACCAGCAGCGTGTCGGGGTGCGCCTCCACGTCGAACGTGCCGGTCCGGTCCACCGTGAACTCCAGCACGGCGGGCTTGCCCTCCTCGGCCTTGGCCAGCACGTCGATCCCGTGCACGTGGACCTCCACGGGTTCCGCGCTGGTGACGGTCAGCTCGACGGCCTGCCCGCGCACCGCCTCGACCTGCTGCGGCGACGCGTCGTCCACGGAGAGCCGCAGCACCAACGGTTCCGTGGAAGCGGGCGCGGGGGCGGGCGCGGACGTGCAGCCGGCCGGCACGAGCACGGCGAGCGCCGCGAGGGTGGCGAGCAGCAGGACACGGATCACCGGGGTGTTTCCCTTCGCATGGAGTCGAATCCGCCCGCGGCGAGGCCGAGGCCGCCGCCGAGCGTGAGTGCCACGAGCAGCCGGTCCAGGTCGGCGGGACCGGCGAACGGCAGGTGGGAGAACCGGAAGCTGTCGAAGTCCGGGATGCCGGCCACGACGAGCATCGCGCCGACCACGGCCGCCACGAACGCGGTGGCCGGTGCGCGCCGCACCGCCGCCACCACCGCGACCACGGCCAGCGGCCACGCCACCAGGCCGACGCCGCTCGCGCCGAGCAGCAGCGGCAGGAACGGCCGGCCGGTGACGGCGAGCGTCGCGCCGACGGCGTGCCACGCGTGCGCCGCCGTCACCACTACCACGCCGGCGGCGAGGAGCGCGCGACGGCGTCCGAGGAAGTGGCCGCCGACCGCGAGCGCCGCCGTGAACACCAGCCACCACAACGGGTTCGGCCCCGGCGTCGTGACCACCTGGCCGGTGATCACGGACGTGCCGACGGGCACCGCCCACTCCGGCCGGGTGGTGCGCTCGTCGCGGAAGCGGTGGGTCTCGCCCGGCGCCACCACGTGGCCCGCGACCTCGACGGGGACCGCGCCCCCGTTGCGGACCTCCAGCTCGGCCCCGTGGTTGACCATCGCCGCCGTCACGCCGGGCAGCGGCGGTTCGATCCCGGTGACCCGGCTCAGGTGGTCCTGCGGCGCGAGGCCGCCGGCGTGCGCCTGAGCCGGGGCGGCGGTGCCGACCAGCAGGGCGAGCACCAGGAGGACGAGCCTCACCGGCGGGCGGTCGGCACGAGCACCACCGCCACGAGCAGCCCGTGCAGCGCGGCCATGACGGGGGCGCCGGTCCACATCTCGGTGACGCCCGGCGTCGTGCCCTGGTCGATGATGGCGGCCGCGAAGTACGCGGCCCAGGTGACGAAGGACGCGGCGGCGGCGAAGACCCGGTACTCCCTGACCCGGTCCTCGGACGGGCGCAGCTTCAGCAGCAGCACGTCGACGAGCACGCCGGCCACGACGAACCCGATGGCGGTGCTGAGGTTGGTGTAGTTGGCGACGGCCGTGCTGAGCAGCATCACCACGACCGCGAGGAGCGTCGCCGTGCCGAACGGCGGCCGGAACCGGCGGACGATCGCCAGCAGCGGCACCACCATGATCAGGTTGGTGAACATGATCGCGGCGGCGAGCTCCACCGCGTTGCGCGAGCCCTTGCCCTTGTCGAAGGTGAACGCCCTGACGATGTCCTCGCCGGTGAACACGGTCGCGTCGGCGTAACCGGCGAACAGCAGCACCAGCGAGGCCGTGAACGACAGCGCCAGCGCGGCGGGCAGGAACTGCCGGAACGTCGGGCTGACCACGTCGCGGTCGGCCCACGCGGTGCGCAGCGGCGTGGTCAGGATCATGATCATGGACGTGATCAGCGCCAGGTGGGTCGGGCTGAACAGGATGTCGATGCCCTGCTCGATGCCGATGAAGGTGTGCCACAGGTAGTCGCCCGCGCCGGCGGCGGCGAACACGGGCAGCGCGACCACGGCCGGGCCGTAGCCGATCGGGACCGCGTCCAGCCCGCGCAGGCCCTGCTGGTGGTTGCGCCACAGCACCCACAGGATCCACGCGCCGGTCGCGGCGAAGCCCGAGTAGAACACCGCGTGCCACGGCGTGAAGAACGACTCGAGCTCGGGCACGTTCGAGTGCGCCCACGCGTCGAGGAACAACCCGAACGAGAACCACGTCCCGAGCAGCACGGTGATCAGGTCCGTGCGGAAGCCCGCCCTCGGCCGTCCGCGCGCCGGCGTCGGCCGGTCCTCGACTTCAGTACTCCGCCCCAGTTCCATGAGGACGAGCCTGCCGCGCGGCCCCGCCCGCCGGAATCGTGCCAGCACCACCCCGTGGTGCGGTTAACCGCACCGCGGTCACGCGTTGAGGTAGCGGAGGACGGCGAGGACGCGGCGGTGGTCGTGCGGGCTCGCGGACAGGTCCAGCTTGGCGAAGATGCTGGTGCAGTGCTTCTCCACGGTGCGCTCGGCGATGAACAGGCGTTGCGCGATGGCCTGGTTGGTGCGGCCCTCCGCCATCAGCGCGAGCACGGCGCGTTCCCGTTCGGTGAGCCTGCTGTCGCTCTCGTCCCGGCGCCGCACCAGCAGCCGGCTCACCACCTCCGGGTCGAACGCCGAACCGCCCGCGCCGACGCGGCGGATCGCGGCGGTGAACTCGGCCAGGTCCGACACCCGGTCCTTGAGCAGGTAGCCGACGCCGTCCGCGCCGACGTCCAGCAGCTCGGCGGCGTAGCTGACGCGGACGTACTGCGACAGCACCAGGACGCCCGTGGCCGGGTACTGGCGGCGCAGCACCACCGCCGCCCGCAGCCCCTCGTCGGTGTGCGTCGGCGGCATCCGGATGTCCACGATGGCCACGTCCGGCCTGTGCTCGTCGACGGACCTCACCAGCGCGGGCGCGTCCTCGACCGCCGCGACGACGTCGAACCCGGCCTCCGCGAGCAGCCTCGTCAACCCCTCGCGCAGCAACGTGGAATCCTCCGCGATCACGACCCGCACGGCAGCACCACCCGCACGCTCGTGCCCGTCGACGCCGTGCTGACCACCCGCATCGTCCCCCCGTTCGCTTCCACCCGTTCGCTCAGGCCGCGCAGCCCGGAACCCCGGTCCACGTCCGCTCCCCCGCGCCCGTCGTCGTCCACCCGCACGACCAGCTTCCCGTCACCGCCGGTGATGAGGACTTCCGTGCGGGACGCCTCCGCGTGCTTGGCCACGTTCGCCAGCGCCTCCGCCACCACGTAGTACGCCGTGGTCTCCACCAGCGGCGGCACGGCGTCCGGCAGGTTCAGCGTCAGCTCGACGCGCGGCCCGGCCAACGCGGTCAGCTCGCGCACCGCGCCGTGCAGCCCCCGTTCGGTCAGCACGGGCGGGTGGATGCCGTGGCACACCGCGCGCACGTCGTCGATCGTGGCGAGGACGGCCTGCTTGGCCTCGGCGGCGAGGGCGCGGCCGCGGTCCGGCGGCACGGTTTCGGCCAGCCCCAACGTCATCGCGACCGACAGCAGCCGTTGCTGGACGCCGTCGTGCAGGTTGCGCTCCAACCGCCGGCGCTCGTCCTCGGCCGCCCGCAGCACCTTGCCGCGCGACTCGTCCAGCTGCCGCACCTTCGCCCGGAGTTCGGCGGTGAGCCGTTCGTTCTCCAGCGCCAGGCCGACGGCGGCGCACGCGGCGTCCACGAGTTCGAGGTCCAGCACGGGGTCGTGCAGCAGCACGGCGACCGGCGCGCCCGCCCGGTCCACCCGCGTGTGCGCGCAGTCCAGCTCCACGGGCCTGCCGTCCGCGTCGACGTACCGCTCCTGCCCGGCCACCCAGTAGGCGACGCGCAGGCTCGGGTCGTGCAGCGTGGCGGCCAGCGCCTCCTGCACGCCGGCCCGCGCGCTGTCGCCGCTGAGCCGCACCACCAGGTCGGCGACCTCGCCGCGGTCCATCCGGCGGCGCAGCAGGCCGGCGAGGTAGGCGAACGGGATGCCGCTCAACGCGAGCATCAGCACCACGACCGGCGGGTTGAGGCCCGCGCGTTCCACCGGCTCCCACACGACGAACGCGATGATCGCCACCGCGGTCGCGCCGAGCATCGCGGTCAGCGTGCGCCGCTGCGCCATGCTGCTGACCCGCCAGCGGTGCAGTTGCAGGCCCAGCATGCTGATCCCGACGGCGGCGGTCATCGCCGTCTCGCCCTCGATGATCGTGGCGGCCCACGGTTCGCACGGCCGCTCGAACGCCACGCTCAGCAGCGCGCTCTCCAGGTACCCGGCGGCCACCACCAGCCGGCGCGGCACGGTGAGGAGGCGTCCGGTGGGGAAGGCGACCAGCGCGTGGCCGAGGATCGACGGCCACAGCTTGGCCAGGAACATCACCGCGAGCGGCCCGTCGTCGATCGCGTACTCCAGGGCCCAGCCGATCCCGACGAGCACGAACAGCAGCCCGATCCGGTTGCGCGGCTGCGCTCGACGGCTGATGACACCCGCGATCACGAAGACCGCGCTCACCGCGAGGATCGCGGACGGCAGCAGCATGTGCCCAAGGTAGCCGTTGGCCGGTCCGACCCGGACCGCTTTGCCGGCTGGTGGGACTCCGGTGGGGCGCCCGGGCTGGGGCGGGCCGTCAGAACTGCGCTGGTGCGGCGGAAATCCGGTGGGGCGCCCGCGGCGCGAGGCCCCACCGGACCGCGATCGGATCAGAAGGTGAGCCGCCAGGCGTCGATGTAGCCGGTGTCCTGGCTGTACACGTCCTGCACCTTGAGCCGCCACGTGCCGTTGGCGACCTCGGACGACGCGTTCACCGTGTACGTGGTGACGATGTCGGGCGTGCTGGAGCTGCTGGAGTTCTTCAACCGGTAGGTGGAGCCGTCCGGCGCGACGAGATCGATCACCACGTCACCGCCCCACGAGTGCTTGATGTCCACGCCGACCTTCAGGGTGGACGGCGCGTTGCCCGCGACGCCGCTGACGGTCACGTTGCTGTACACGGCCGCGCCCGCGTCGGGGATGGTGACGTTGGTCAGGTTCTCGAACACCTTGCCGGGCGGCTGGGTCGTGCCGCCGAGGTCGGCCGCCGCCTGGTTGATGGCCGCGGCGAACGTGCTGACCTCGGTGTAGACGCCGGGGTTGCCCGGCCGCGCGCACCCGTTGCCGTGGCTGACGATGCCGACCTGGATCCACGCGCCCGCGTTGTCGCGCCGGAACATCGGACCGCCCGAGTCGCCCTGGCACGTGTCGACGCCGCCGTTGGCGAGGTCGCCCGCGCACAGCTCGGCGGCCGGGATCAGGTCGGAGTAGTACGGGTCGGCGTTCTTGCACGTGGTGTCGTCGATGTAGTCGACGTTCGCCTTCATCAGGTAGCGGGACTGGCTGCCACCCTCGCGGGTCGCGCCCCAGCCGGCCACGGTGAACACACCGGTGTTGTAGGCCGCGGTGGTGGCGATCGGCAGATTGGCCGCGCCGGTGATCGGGCCGGCCAGCTTGATCAGCGCCCAGTCGCCGCCGGTCGCCGTGCCGTAGGTCGGGGCGCGGTGCACGTAGGTGGACGTGCGGGTGATCCTGGTCGTGTCCTGGAGGTCCGTCACGCCGTACGTGGCCGTGATGGACGTGTTGTTGCCGGTGCGGCTGACGCAGTGGGCGGCGGTCAGCACGAGCTGGTCGGTCAGCATCGCGCCGCCGCAGCCCATCGACAGCCGGACCATCCACGGGAACTCGCCCTTGGCGGCCTGGGTGCCGCCGACGACCATGGGCGTCGGGTTGCCCGCGTCCGGTGGCGGCGGGGCGGCGATCGCCTGGCCCGCGAACGCGGCCAGGGTGGCGACGATGCCCGCGGCGAGGGCAAGCGTCTTTCTCGCGGTGTTGCGCACGGTGAATCCTTCCCGCGCCCGGCCGGGTCGTGCTCGCAGGGTGGCCGGACGTCGAGATCGCAGGGTGTCGAACAGCCGGCCCCTCAGCCGGCGCGCTCATCGTGCGTGGCGGACAGCCTGCTCACAATCCGTCGATCGACGGGAGTTCTTTCGGCGCGGACCTGCTAAGACGTGTGGTTCTCTGGTGAGTTGTGACGGGGACCGGTTTTGCTTCGGGTGAGGGGCGGTGGCGCGCCCGGCTGGGGACGCTCCGCCAGGTCGTGCGGCAGGAGGTCGTGGCGCGGCAGCCGGCGGCGCACCTGCCCGTCGCGCCGTGCCGCGTGCTGGACGTGGGGTGCGGGCAGGGCACGCAGGCGCTGCGGCCGGCGCGGCTCGGGCACGACGTGACCGGGGTGGACTCGTCGGACGCGCTGCTCGGCGACTTCGACGCCGCCCTGGCGGCCGAAGGTGCCGACGCGCGGGCGCGCGTGTGACTGGTGCCGGGCGACGCCCGAGACCTCGGCACGCTCGCCGGCGGGTACGACGCGGTGCTGTGCCACGGCGTGCTCATGTACTTCCCCGACCCCGCGCCGATCGTGGCCGAGCCGACGGACGTCGTCGCGGCGGGCGGGCTGGTGTCCCTGTTGGTGCGCAACGGCGACGGGCTCGCCATGCGGCCGGGGCTGGCCGGTGACTGGGCGGCGGCGCGGGCGGCGTTCGACGGGGTGTCGTACGGCAACCGCCTCGGGGTGAGCGCCCGCGCCGACCGCCTCGCCGACCTGACCGCCGTGCTCGCCCACCGGCGGCCGGCCGTCCACTCCTGGTACGGGGTGCGGGTGTTCACCGACCACGCGGCCGACGACGCGCCGCTGCCGGACGAGGGGACGCTCGCCGACCTGCTCGACTGCGAGGAGCGTGCGGGTGCGACGGACCCGTACCGGGGCGTGGCGGCGTTGACGCACGTCGTCGCGCGGGCCGGCTTGACTTCCGAAGGTGTGAGTGGTTGATTACTCTCATGCCCGCAGCTCCGAGCGAACGCCGACTCTCCACCGCCGAGGAGCGCCGGGAGACGGTGCTCCGGACCGCCCTCGGCGCGTTCGCCGCCCGCGGCTACTACGGCACCACCACGGGCGAGGTCGCCAAGTCGGCCGGCATCTCGCAGGCCTACGTCTACCGCCTCTTCCCCGACAAGGAAGCGCTGTTCCTGTCCGTGGTCGAGCACTGCTTCGCGCGGATCAGGGAGAGCCTCGCGGACGGGGTCGCGGGCGCCGCGGGCAGTTCGGCGGAGGCGGTCCTGCACGCGATGGGCGACGCGTACGCGCGGCTGATCGCCGAGGAGAACACGCTCCTGCTGGTCCAGATGCACGCCCAGTGCGCGGCCGTGTCGGAACCGGCCGTGCGCGAGGTCGTGCAGCGCGGGTACGCCCGCATGGTGGAGTACGTGCGCGGGGTGTCCGGCGGCAGCGAGCCGCAGGTGCAGGACTTCTTCGCCAAGGGCATGTTGTGCCACCTGGTCGTGGCGGTGGACGCGGACGGGGTCGACGCGCCGTGGGCGCGGACGCTGTCGGCGGGCATCCGCCACTACTGAACCTTCGGACGAGGCCACGTCGCCTCTCGGGGTCGCGAGGGTGAGTGGCCGACCAGTCCAGGAACGCCGGTCGTGGGCGACCGTTGACGCGAAGTCGAGCGGATCTCTACGTTCGGGAGCACACCGCCTCGTCAACGTGGTCGAGGAAAGGGCTTTCCCGTGACAGTGAGTCGACGCGGTCTCCTGCTGGCAGGCGGAGCCGGACTGGCCGCCCTCGGCACGTCCCGGCTCGCCGGGGCCGCCACCTGGGAGACCGTCATCAACGGTTCGTTCGCGAACTACGGCACGTTGGAGTCGGTCTGGAACTACCGCTACCCGTGGGGTTCGGACCACAACGGCACGGCTCGCATGTACGCGAGTCCGTCCGACCACAACCACGTGTACCTCGAAGGGTCGACGCTCGTCCTCAAGGCGACCCGGATCAGCTGGGACGAGGGCACCAGCTCGGCCGACCCGCACCTCCCGATCCGGTACCACTCCGGCGCGGTGCACGCCAAGCAGCACGTGCTGGTCGACGACCGGTTCCCGAACTGGGAGGTGCGGGGCGAGTTCCAGGCGCCGTCGGCCCGCGGCACGTGGCCCGCGTTCTGGCTCACCGGGGTGAACTCGTGGCCGCCGGAGAGCGACATCCTGGAGTACAAGGGTGACGCGCGGAACTGGTCCAACACCTACAAGAACGCCTCCGGCGGGTGGTCGAACACCATCCGGTCGGTGGCCGACCCCGGCGCGTGGCACACCTACCGGGCGTGGATCGCCAAGGTGAACGCCACGGACGTGGACATCCACTACTACCTCGACGGCACGTGGGTCGGGCAGCACCGGGGCGCGAACTTCGTCGGCAAGCCCCTGTGGATCATCATCAACCTCCAGATGGAGGGCTCGTCGGGGTCACCCGGCCCCACCACCCCCACCTACTACCGCGCCCGCAACCTCTACGTCGGCCGCACCCGCGCCTGACGCGTCCGCCGCGCGCCAGCCCGGTCCCAGGGCCGGTGACGGACCGCGGGCCGGCCCGCTCCCGGTCGCGGGAGGCAGGTCGGCCCGCCGCGGCGTCACCGTCACGCGTCGAGGAAGGGGATCAGGTTCTCCTCCTCGTACGCCAGGTGGGCCTCCAGCTCGTCGACCAGCCGGTCGACGTCGTCCCGCAGGGTCGGCGCGTCGGTCCGGTCCAGGGTCTCCTGCAGGCGCGTGAGCAGGTCGGCGATGCGCTCGTGCTCCGCGCCGAGCCGGTCGAGGACCGGCGCCAGCTCCGGGAAGCGCTCGCGCAGCGCCGGGAACGTGCCGCGGTCCTCGGACGTGTGGTGGAAGCGCAGTCCTTGGCACGCGGTCAGGCAGTTCGCCTTCAGCTGCGCGCCGAGCACCGGCTTCGACGCGGCGACCTCGCGGCGGATCGTGGCCAGTTCCCGGCGGAACGCGTCGTGCACGAGCTTCAGCGCGGCGCCCCAGCTCGACGCGTTCGGCGGGCCGCCGGAGACCTGGGTCAGGGCGACGACGGGGATGCGCCGGCTGGTCTTGGCCTGGTACTCGGCCCACCCGGGGTCCGACTCGACGGCGCGGGCCCACATCTCGTCGCGTTCCGGCCCGTCGAGCACGACGGCCTTGGCGTCGTAGGTGAAGACGCCGTCCTCCACCCGCACGACGGGGTTGGCGACGAGGTTGTGGAACCACGCCGGGTGGCGCGGCGAGCCGGCGGCCGACGCGATGACGAGGATGCGGTCGCCGTCGGGCAGGTAGCCCACGGGCGTGGTGTGGCGCTTGCCGGTGCGGGCGCCGGTGGTGGTGAGCAGGATCAGCCTGCCCCCTTCGAAAGGGCCTCCGACGCGGCCCGCGTTGGCACGGAACTCCTCGATCACCTGCTGGTTGAAATCCATTGGCGTTCTCCTGTTTTCGGGCATGCCGAGTCACCGCGGGTGAATTCGCCCGTGGTTTTCGGTGAAGGTTTTGTGGAGGCGCGCGGGCACGGCGCGTGGACCGGCTCGGGCGCGCGGAAACGGTGCGGTGCGGCAGGTGTGCGGGTGCGTCACGCCGACGTGCGTGGAAACCCTGGGAGAAGCGGAGAACGGCGGGCCGCGGGCCCACCCGGCGGTCAAACCGCGGCCGGGTGACTCTCTCGCTCGTGGCTCAAGGCCGACCCGGCAGTCACGGGCGGGAGCTTATCCGGGACTGCGCGGGCGGGCAACTTCCCATTCCCGTGGCACTATCGGAGCCATGTCCCGACTGCCATTCCTGGTGCTCGTCCTGCTGTCCGCGTGCACGCCCGTTCCGGGGCAGCCGGAGCCGGCTCCGTCGCGGTCCGCCGACGCGTGCCCGCACGGCGTCGAGTACGACGTGCTGGCCCAGGAGGCGGCGATGGGTCTGCGCGTGCTGTCGCTGCGGGCGACCAACTGCGGCGCCGAGGCGGTGGAGCTGAACGGCTACCCGTCCGTCACGGTGCTGGACGCCGAGCGCGCGCCGCTGCTCGTGGCGGTCGGGCAGGGGTCGTTCGGGATCTCGGCGGTGACGGCGTTCGACGCCCCGCCGCAGCCGGTCGTGGTGGGGCCCGGCGAGTCGGCGCGGACGGGCTTGTTGTGGCGCAACACCTACACGGACGTGTCCGCGCCGCCGGCGGTCGGCGAGCACCTGGAGATCGCTGTCGCCGCCGGGCGGCCGGCGCAGGTGTACACGCCCCTCGACGAGCACCGCCACCCCGTCACGCTCGACCTCGGCAGCACCGGCAAGGTCGGCGTGATGCCGTGGACCGCGATGACGCCCTGAGCCGGGCGGCCCGAACCAGGCCGGGACCAGGCCCGCATCAGGCCCCGATCAGGCTCGCATCACCGTCGAGATCGGGATGCGCGCGGCGCGCAACGCCGGGACCAGACCGCCGAGGACGCCCGCAACCAGGCCCGCGGCCACGCCCGCCACGCCCGCCTGCCACGGGAACTCGACGCCCTCCAGCGACGGGAACCGCGAGCCGAACAGGGCCAGCCCGACCTTCAGCCCCAGCACGCCCGCCCCGATCGCCAGCGCCGCCGTCAACAGGCCCGTCAGCAACGTCTCGGCCAGCACGATGCCCGCCAGCAGCAACCTCGGCGTCCCCACGGCGCGGCGCAGCGCGAACTCCTCGATGCGCTCGCCGACCGTCGCGAGGCCGACGTTGAGGATGCCCGCCACGCCGATCAGCAGCACGAGCGCCGCCAGGCCGAGGAAGATCCAGCGCAGCACGGCGAGCTGGGTGGACATGCGCTCCAACGTCTCCACCGTGGACACGTGGATGCGGTCGGCCGGGGTGCCCGCCGCGGTGAGCCTGGCCCGCAGGACGTGCTCGACCTCGGTCGCCGTCGGCGTCATGAAGACCTGGAGGCCCGGGCCGGAGTTGCCGCCGGCCATGCTGGTCTCCGGGAGCCAGTTCAGGATCTCGTCGGTGCGCGCGTACGCGGTCGGCCGGTAGCCGCCGTCGTCGATCACGCCGATGATCCGCGGCGTCGGGTTGGCGGTGGCGCCGTCCACCCGCATCTCCGCCGGCACGCGGTACCGGGTGAAGGCCTTCGCGGCCTCCTCGTTCAGCACGAGCCGCGGCGCCAGCGACGGTTCGCCCGCGAAGTCCAGCCACTCCCCCTGCGACGGGCGGAACGGGCGGAACTGGCGGATGTCACCGCTGAGGCCCACCAGTTCCAGCTCCACCGCCTGGCCCTGCGGCGCGCCGGCGTCGCCCTCGTCCACGGCGTAGCAGCCGTTCATGTCGCACGTCATCGAGCCGCCGTAGCCGCCGGGCTGGTCGATCGACCCGCCGCCCTCGTTGACCGGACGCACGCCCGGCTCGCCGATGATCGCGCGCGTGCTGGTCATGGCGACCGCGTCGGTGCGGCCCCGCAGCACCTCCAGCGCCACCGGCACGGTCCGCCCCTCCGGCGACAGGTACATCTGCCGGGTGCCGTCCTTGCCCTGCGACAGCTCGACGTCCGAGAGCATGGCCCGGTTCGCGATCTCCGCGCCCGCCTGCACCACCACCACGGCGAGCACGCCGAGGAACAGGCTGATCATCGACAGGAACGTGCGCAGCTTGCGGGCCCGGATGCCCTGGCCGCCGATGATCACCGACGCGCGCAGCCTGCCCGAGAGCCGGATCACGCGACCACCCGCCGCGGGCCGGGTTCAGCACGCCGTCGGACAGCTGGAAGACGCGGCCCATCTTCGCCGCGTGGTCGTGGTCGTGGGTGACGAGCACGAGCCCGCAGCCCTGGTCGGTGGCCTGGCGCAGCACCTCGACCACGAGGTTGCCGGTGTCGGTGTCCAGCGCGCCGGTCGGCTCGTCGGCGAGCAGGATGCGCGGTTCCCGCACCAGGGCGCGGGCGATCGCCACGCGCTGCTGCTCGCCGCCGGACAGCCGGGGCGGCTTGTGCTTGGCCAGGTGGCCGATCCCGACGCGCTCCAACGCGGCCAGCACCTTGGCCTTGCGCTTGCGCCTCGGCAGCCAGCCCTGGCCGTTGACCAGGGCCATCGCCACGTTCTGCGCCGCCGTCAGGTGCTTGAGCAGGAAGAAGCGCTGGAACACGAACCCGAACTCGGCGCTGCGCAGCGCGGCGGCCCTGCGCTCGGGGATCTTCGTGATGTCCCGGTCCCCCAACAGGTACTGGCCGCCGTCGGGCCGGTCGAACAGGCCGATCAGGCTGAGCAGCGTGCTCTTGCCGGAGCCGGAGCGGCCCAGGATGGCGACGCTGTCGCCCGCGTGCACGGTCAGGTCGACGCCGGCGAGGATGGTGCGCGGCTCGTCCTGGCCCTTGAGGGTCTTCGTCACGCCGGTGAGGCGGATCAGCGGGGCCGCGGGCGGGACGTCGTGCGGCGGGACGTGAAAGGGGACGTGCGGCGGGACGGGCATCGGCGACGTGGTCACTTCGACCCCGTCTCGGGGCCGCCCCGGCCGTCGGGCTCGGCGGGCGGCAGGTTCGGACCCGGCACGGCCAGCGTCTCGTCGCCCGTCAGACCGGACTTGATCTCCACGACCTTGCCGTCGGTGAGGCCGAGCTCGACGTCCTTCGTCTCCTTCGCCCCGTCCGGCCCGACCACGTCGACCTTGCCGCGGCCCTGGCCGCCCGCCACCGCCTCGACCGGCACGACCAGCGCGTTCTGCGCGGTCGCGGTGACGAGCTCCAGCGTGGCGGCGGCGCCGTTGATCAGCTTCACGTCGGCGGGCGCGGTGCAGACCAGGCGCAGGCCGGTCGGCTGCGACGACGTCTCGGGCTCGCGCGGTTCCTGCGGCGCGGGAGGTGCGGGCGGCGCGGGCGCGTTGCTGCCGCCGGGCGGGTCGGCGG
>NZ_JBHTLK010000167.1:0-15896 GCF_042678885.1 Saccharothrix hoggarensis | reverse complement strand
ACGTCAGGCCCGCGTCCAGCACGGCGACCGCGGCCGGGTCGGCGCCCTTCTGCGGGCCGAACCGGTGCGCCGCGCCCGTCGGCCCGAGCAACGGCGTGTCGACGTCCGTCAGGCACACGACCCCGCCGGGCGGTGGGGCCGCGAGCCCGGTCAGGTCGGCTTCGGCCAGCGCGGTCAGCGCGCCGCCACCGAGCGGCAGCGGCACACCGGCGTCGTCGCGGAACACGGCTCCGAGCGCCACGAGCGCGCCGCTGCCGCCGTCCGTGGTGGCCGAGCCGCCGAGCGTCGCCGCGATCCGCCGGGTGCCGGGGTGCGCCAGCGCGGCGCGCACCAACGCCCCGAACCCGGCGGTGTGCGCGCCGAGCGGGTCCGGTTCCTCCAGCAGCGGGAGGCCGGACGCCTCGGCGAGCTCGACGACGGCCGTGCCGTCGCCCAGCAGCACCCACCGCGCGTCCCGCACCCGGCCGACCGGGTCGGGCACGCGTGCGGACAGCGTCACGGCGCCGGGGTCGGTCGGCGCCAGCACGGCCGCCGCCGCCTCGCCGCCGTCCGCCAACCCCAGGCGTCGCACGTCGTCGTCCGGACGCACGGCGCGCCAGCCGTCGGCCAGGCGCTCCGCCGCCTCCGCCGCCCCGATGGTGCCCTTGAACGAGTCGGGAGCGATCAGGACGCGCACGTCGGCCCGCCGTCCCCGGTCAGCCCGACGCTCACGCGCCGAGGTCGCCCAGCTCGACCCGACGCCCTTCCCGCGACGACTCCAACCCCGCCTCGGCGAGCCGGATGCCCCGCGCGCCCGCCAGGAAGTCGTACGGGTGCGGCGCGTCCTCGACCACGTGCCGGACGAACTGCTCCCACTGCGCCTTGAAGCCGTTGTCGAAGACCTCGTTGTCCGGCACCTCCTGCCACTGCGCGCGGAACGGCTGCGCCTCGGCCAGGTCCGGGTTCCACACCGGACGCGGCGTGGCCTCGCGCGGCTGGACCACGCAGCTGTGCAGGCCCGCCACCGCGCTGCCCAGCGTGCCGTCCACTTGGAACTCCACCAGCTCGTCGCGGTGCACCCGCACGCACCACGAGGAGTTGAGCTGCGCGATGACGCCGCCTTCCAGCTCGAAGATCGCGTAGGCGGCGTCGTCGGCCGTGGCGTCGTACCCGGCGCCCTGCTCGTCCACCCGGTTCGGGATGTGCGTGACGGCCTTGGCGGTCACCGCGGTCACCGCGCCGAACAGGTTCTCCAGCACGTAGTTCCAGTGGCAGAACATGTCGACGACGATGCCGCCGCCGTCCTCGGCGCGGTAGTTCCAGCTCGGCCGCTGCGCGGGCTGCCAGTCGCCCTCGAACACCCAGTACCCGAACTCGCCGCGCACGCTCAGCACCCGGCCGAAGAACCCGCTCTCCAGCAGCCGCGCGAGCTTGCGCAGGCCGGGCAGGTACAGCTTGTCGTGCACCAGGCCGTTCTTCACGCCGGCCTCCGCCGCGCGGCGGGCCAGGTCGAGCGCGCCCGACAGGGACTCGGCGACCGGCTTCTCGGTGTAGACGTGCCGGCCGGCGTCGATCGCCCGCACGATCGACTTCTCCCGCACGGAGGTGAGCTGGGCGTCGAAGTACAGCGGGAAGTCGTCGTCGGCCAGGGCCGCGTCGAGGTCGGTGGTCCACCGGGCGATGCCGTGGCGCTCGGCGAGCGCGGCGAGCTTGGCCCCGTCGCGGCCGACGAGCAGCGGTTCCAACCGCACCCGCGACCCGTCGGAGAGCGGCACGCCGCCCTGCTCGTTGATCGCCAGCACCGAACGCACCAGGTGCTGCCGGTATCCCATCCGTCCGGTCACGCCGTTCATCACGACGCCGAGGGTCTGCGCGGTCACTCCGCCTCCTTGGAAAGCGCTTTCCACGCACGCTAGCCGTCGGGTGTGACCCAAGGCAACCCGTAGTGGCGACGAGCACCGGCCGGTTGGAAAGCGCTTACCTGAGGCTCGACCGCCTGTCCGGCCCCGTCGACACCGGGTCGACACCCCCGCATGCGGCAGCCGGGTGGAGGTGGCCTTGCGGACGGCCGGCCAAGTAGCGTCTGGACGTGTCGGAACGGGACGAGGTCATCGCCGGGCGGTACCGGCTCGTGGCGCTGATCGGGCGTGGAGCGGCCGGGGTCGTCTGGCGCGCGCGGGACGAGCGGCTGGGGCGGACCGTCGCGGTCAAGTTCCTGGGCGCGGGCGACTCGCCGGACGCGGTGGAGCGGATCGTGCGCGAGGGGCGGATCGCCGCCCGGCTGCGCCACCCGCACGCGGTCACCGTGCACGACGTCGTCGAGCACCACGGCAAGCCCTGCCTGGTCATGGAGTACCTGTCGTCGCGGACGCTGGCCCAGCTGGTGGACGAGCGCGGGCCGTTGCCCGAGGAGCTGGTCGCGGGTGTCGGCTGGCAGGTGGCGTCCGCGCTCGCGGCGGCGCACGCGGCGGGGATCGTGCACCGGGACGTGACGACGTTCAACATCCTCCTGGCCGACGACGGCACGGCGAAGATCGCCGACTTCGGCATCGCCCGCGCGATCGGCGAGGGCACGGTGACGGACGCGCGCACGCTCGTCGGGACGCCCGCGTTCCTCGCGCCCGAGGTGGCGGCGGGGGAGGAGGCGGTGTTCGCCTCCGACGTGTACTCCCTGGGCGCGACGCTCTACGCGGCGCTCGAAGGGCACCCGCCGTTCGGGGCGACCGACAACCCGTACGCCCTGCTCCGGCGCGTGTCGGAGGCCGAGGTGGAGCCGCTGCGGTTCCCCGGCCCGCTGGGCGAGGTGCTGCTGAGGGTCCTGCGGCGCGACCCGGCGCAACGCCCGACGATGGTCGAGCTGCACGCCCTGCTGGGGGCGGTCATGGAGGGGCGGTCACTGCCCGGCTCAGGCCCGGACACCGACCCGGACAACGCCGACCCGGACGCCGACCCGCACAGCGCCGGCCGCGCCCACGGCGTCCCGCCGGCCCACGACACCCAGCCGGTCACCACCACCAGGCCGATGGACTACACGCAGCCGGTCGGCCACCCGATCGCGGGCACCTCGGCGTTCCCCGCGTCGCCCCGCGGCCCGTGGCGCCGGATCGGACTGGTGGCGGGCGTCGCGGTGCTGCTCGCCGCCGCCGTCCTGATCACCGTCGCCCTCACCGGCGACGAGCCGTCCGACACCGCCCGACCGGCCCCGACCACCACTGCCACCAGCGAGGACCCCACCACCACGACGACCGCGGAGAGGCCGACCGGCGGGACGTCCGCGTCCGCCTGCGAGGCCGCCCTGTCGATCACCAACTCCTGGCCGGGCGGCTACCAGGCCGAGGTGACGGTGCGCAACGACGGCGACCGGCCGCTCACCGACTGGACGGTGACCTGGCCCCAGCCGGACGGTCACGTGATCAGCAACCTCTGGAACGGCGACTACACCGTGACCGGCGATTCGGTGACGGTCGGCAGCGCCGACCACAACTCGGACCTGCCCGTGAACGGCAAGGCCAACTTCGGATTCACGGCGAACGGTCCGACGACTCCGCGGTTGGACGTCACCTGCACGGCCGGGCGCGGCTGATCACGCGCCACTTCCACCCGAAAGGGAATTCGATTTCCCGATTCGGGGATCGGCGCGCGAAATGGCACGGCGCGCGTCACTATCGGTCAACTGCGGCGATCCGCAGGAAGTGACCGAACGGCCCTGGCGTGCGCTCGTTCGCGTTCCGTACGGTGAAATCGGGTTTTGCCGCCCGCGAGGACGTTCCGCACGACAACCGCCCGTGTGCTGTGGAATGGAGACGATTCGCGTGAGGATCCGTCAGGCGCCAGGCCGCACGGTGGTCGCCCTGCTCGTCGCGGCGGTGGGCGCGGGCCTGCTCGGCCCGCTGCCGGCCACGGCCGACCCGACCACGAGCCACCCCGCCACAGCCCCGACCGCGGCCGACCCGGCCACCACCCCCGGCATCGGCGAGACCATCCGCCGGATGTCGCTGGAGGAGAAGGTCGGCCAGCTGTTCACCACCTACGTCTACGGGTCGGCGGCCGACACCGCGGACGCGCGCAACCGGCAGCTCTACGGGGTGGACACGCCGGCGGACGTGGTCCGCCGCTACCACCTCGGCGGGGTCATCCACTTCGCGTGGAGCGACAACCTGCGCAACCCCCGGCAGATCGCCGAGCTGAACAACGGCCTGCAGGACGCGGCGCTGTCGTCCGGCGCGAAGGTGCCGCTGCTGGTCTCCACCGACCAGGAGCAGGGCATCGTCACCCGGTTCGGCGCGCCCGCCACCGACTTCCCCGGCAGCATGGCGCTCGGCGCGGCCCGCACGGCGGAGGCGGCCCGCACCGCCGCCGCGATCACGGGTCGCGAGCTGCGCGCGGTCGGGATCAACCAGAACTTCGCGCCGATCGCCGACGTGAACGTCAACCCGGCCAACCCGGTGATCGGCGTCCGGTCCTTCGGCGCCGACCCCGCCCTGGTGTCCGACCTCGTGGCCGCCCAGGTGGAGGGCTTCGAATCGGGACGGCCGTGGCAGGCGGTCTCGGCCACCGCCAAGCACTTCCCCGGCCACGGCGACACCAACGTCGACAGCCACACCAGCCTGCCCGTCATCGGGCACACCCGGGAGCAGTGGGAGGAGCTGGACGCGCCGCCGTTCCGGGCGGCCGTCGCGGCCGAGGTCGACTCGATCATGACCGCGCACATCGTCATGCCGGCGCTGGACGACAGCGGGGAGCCCGCGACCCTGTCGCCGCGGGTGCTGACCGGGCTGCTGCGCGAGGAACTGGGCTTCGACGGCGTGGTGGTCACCGACTCGCTCGCGATGGCGGGCGTGCGGCAGCGCCACAGCGACGCCGAGATCCCGGTGCTGGCGCTGAAGGCCGGCGCGGACGTGCTGCTGATGCCCTGGAACCTGCCGACGGCGGTCCAGGGCGTGCTCGACGCCGTGCGCCGGGGCGACCTCACCGAGCAGCGCATCGACCAGAGCCTGCGGCGCATCCTGAAGATGAAGCTGCAACGCGCGATCACCTCCCACCCGTACGCGGACGTGGACGCGTTGCCGCAGGTCATCGGCATCGCGGAGCACCGCGAGGCGGCGGCCCGGATCGCCGACGAGACGGTCACCGCGCTGCGCGACGACGCCGGGCTGCTCCCGCTCGACCGGACGCCGCGCGAGGTGCTGGTGACCGGCTGGGGCGAGACGACGACGCGGACCCTGGCCGACGCCATGCGACGGCGTGGCTCGGGGGCGACGGCGATGCCGACCGGCGCCACGCCGACCGCCGCGGTGATCGACCGGACCGTCGCGGCGGCCGGTGCGCACGACCTCGTCGTGGTGCTCACCAACCGCATGTGGGACGTGGCGAACCAGCCGCAGCAACGGCGGCTCGTCGCGGCCCTCGCCGCCACCGGGAAGCCGGTCGTCGCCGTCGCCGTGCGCGACCCGTACGACGCGGGTCACGCCGAGGAGGTCGGCACGTGGCTCACCACGTACTCGTACGCGCCGGTGTCCGTCGAGGCCCTGGCCAGGGTGCTGCACGGGGAGGTCGGGCCGCGCGGGCGCCTGCCGGTCGACATCCCCGACCCCGCGCGGCCCGGTGTCTCCCGCTACCCCTTCGGCCACGGCCTGACCTGGTGACCCGCGACCTCAGCAGGGAGCGCCGACCGGTCCGTCGACCCCGGTGTAGGTGAAGGCGTCGCTGATCCACGTGCCGTCGGGGAGCCGGTTCCACAGCGAGGTCGTGCCCCAGCGGCCCGTGTGCGCGGTGCCGTTCGCGGAGCACCGGATGTCGACGGTGGCGCCGTCGGCCGACGTGCCGACGACCGGGTAGCCGGACCCCGGCCCCGACCGGCGGTTCACGACCGTGCCGCCGTTGGCGTCGACCAACCCCTGGGTGCGGCCGAGCGCGCCGTAGTTGTGCAGCGCACCGCCGACGTTGACGAGCGTGCTGCCGTGCAGTGCGGACCCGCCGTACTGCGCGGCACCGTTGCGGAGGACCCACTTGCCGACGATGTGGTTGGCGATGCCGATGAACGAGCCGTTGTGCATCAACGAGAAGTGCACGTGCCGGGCCCGCGCCACGCCGCCGCAACCGGTCTCGGTCCCCGTGTGGCCGAGGAACGTGCCGGCGGCGACGCTCAGCCCGTCGGCCTGGACGTGGTCCCACAGGTGGTAGTAGCGGCTGGCGTACCCGTCCGGGTGCAGCACCCTGACCAGCCCGACGCACGTCGTGTACGCCAGGCCGGCGCGGGCGGCCAGGACCCGCTGGTCGCCGCCCGCCAGGTCGAGCGAGCTCCACGGTCCGCTGCCCGCGTCGTGCGCGTGCGGCCCGCCGAGCATGGTCCAGGACTGGCCGACGGCCCAGGGCAGCTGCATGCCGGTGCGGTAGTCGCCGTCGATCGCCGTGGCCGGCGCGCCGCCGTGCGCGGCGAACACCGCCTTCTCCTCGCCGGTCACGACGGGCGAGGACGCCGCCAGCTCGGCGAACGCCGGGTGGCCGTCCAGCCCGACGTGCCACCGGCCGTCGCGCTTCTCGGCGACGAACAGCCAGTCGCGGGGTCGCGCGTCCTCCTGCCGCGGGGCGACGAGCACGACGGCGCCGAAGCTCCACCGGTCGTCCGCGGACCGGCGGACGTCGACCTTCGTGTCGGTCCACGTCGCCGCGGCGAGACCGGGCTCGGCCGCGGCACGGGCGCGTGCCGCCTCCGCGACCACGTCGACCAGTGGCAGGCCGGGTCGCGCGCCGGCGTCTGCGGTAGGGCTCACGACGGACGCCACCACGGCGACCGCCAGGGAGGTGGACCAGGACTTGACCTTCACGTGGGTCTCCCGTCGACAGCGCGCGAGCGCGCCGCGCCGCCCGATCGGTGACCGGGCGGCGCGGCGGGCGTGCGGAGCGGAATCAGCACCAGCCGTTGATCGGACCGTTCACGCCGGTCCACATGAAGGCGTCGGAGACCCAGGTGCCGTCGGTCAGCCGGTTCCACAGGCTGGTGGCGCCCCACCGGCCGGTGTGCGAGGTCCCGTTGGAGGAGCAGGCCACGGAGACGGTGGCGCCGTCGCCCACGCTGCCCGCGAGCCCGTAGCCGGTGCCCGGACCGGTGCGCTTGTTGACGACCCCGCCGCCGTTGGCGTCGACGATGCCCTGCGTGAAGCCGAGCGCGCCGTAGTTGTACAGCGAGCCGCCCGCGTAGACGCGCGCGCTGCCGTGCAGCGCCGAGCCCTGGTACGCGCTGCCGCCGTCCTGGAACACCCACTTGCCGAGGTTGTGGTTCGCGATGCCGATGTAGGCGCTGTTCTGCCGCAACCCGAGGTGGACGTGGCGACCCGAGGCCGCGCCGCCGCAGGTGACGTCCGTGCCGGTGTTGCCGAGGAAGCTGCCCTGGCTGACACCGGCGCCGTTGACGTTGATGCTGTTCCACAGGTGGTAGTAGTCGGTGGCGTAGCCGCGGTCGTGGATGACCCTGATCCAGCCCTGGCACATCGTGTACGCGGTGCCGGCGCGGGTGGCGAGCACGCGCTGGTCGCCGCCGGCCAGGTCGAGCGAGCTCCACGGCGCCGCCGCGCCGGACCAGCCGTGCGGCCCGCCCGGCATGCCCCAGGTCTGGCCGACCGCGTACGGCAGCGCCATGCCGGTGCGCCCGTCGGCAGCGCTCATGGCGCCTGCCTGCCGGCCGTCCTGCTCCGCGAACAGGGTGCGTTCCTCGGCGGTGACGAACGGCGCGCGCGACGTGAGGTCGGCGAAGGCGGGCTCGCCTTCGAGGGCTGCCGTCCAGGCGCCCTTGACGCGGTGGGCGACGAACAGCCAGCCGTCCGGGTGCTCGTCGACGCCGGGCGCGGTGGTCAGCACGGCGGTGCCGAACGCCCAGTCGCCGTGCTGCCGGGTGGCGTTCACCCGGGTGGTGCGGCCGGCGGCTGTGATCGCGGCGCCGCGTTCGCGCATCTCCGCGGCGACCACGGTGGTGAGGTCGGCGGACTCCGGCGGCGCGGCGGCGACGGCGGTCGGTGACAGGAGCGGTGTGGCGGCTAGGACCGTGGCGACGGACGCCCCGGCGAGCAGGCGGGTGATCATGGCAGCCTCCGCAGGGTAAGGCGGTTGCAGGACTGCCCAGTGTCGACACCGGTCGGCAGGAAATCACCAGCCATACGGGCTACTGGTGAAGAATTGACGTTAACGGGGCCCGGGACGCCCGCCGCGGCCGCGACGGGCGCCCTGAGCGCTCACAGCAGGGTGCTGATCTGCGCCGCGACCAGGTCGATGCGGACGCCCTGGTTCGGGCAGCCGCCGTAGTGGTGCAGGCCGATCACCTTGTGCGTCCGCCGCGACAGCACCGGCGAACCGGACGAGCCGCCTTCGGTGTCGCACCGGTAGGCGATGTCCGACTGGGACGCGCTGCCGTCCACCCGGACCGCGCTGACGGCGCAGTAGCCGCCGCCGTTCTGGTCGTCGCGCAGGGACAGCTTCTTCAGCTTCCCCGCCGGGTGGCCGACGATGTACATCTCCTCGCCGACCGCCGGGACGCGCGCGTCCAGCTCCAGGTAGCCGAACGACGCCAGCGCCGCGAAGTTCGTGACGCTGAACAGCGTGTAGTCCAACGCCGCGCTCGTCTTGAGCACCGACGACACCAGGACCTTGGTGACCGGCGCGGTGGCCGTGCCGCCGCACGTCGGGCACTGGTAGTTGAACCACACCTCGATGCCGGCGCCGCTGGTGAAGCAGTGGTTGTTGGTCAGCATCCGGTTGTTCGGCCCGACCCGCCACGCCGTGCACAGCGAACCGCCGTTGCGCAGCAGCTTGGCCACCGCCTTCGTGCGGCCGAACTCGGTGGGGTTGCTGGTCTGGTAGCAGACCGCGTCCCGGTAGTCGTTCGTGCCGCAGATGCTGCGCGGCCCGATCTCCGCGGCCGCCGCCATCTCGGCGTCGGTGTAACCACGGGTAATCCGGTCGAGGGTCACCCGGCTGGCCGGGTTCGCCGGTCCGCCGTCGCGGCCGCTGAGGCTGATCACGGCCTTGTCGCCGGTCACGGACATCGCCCAGAAGCCCGTCTCGTCCACGGTGGCCGTGCCCGACGCCGTCACGTCGGCCGTGTACCGGTACGACTCCGCGCCGGTCCGGTCGGTCACCGTCAGCACGTCGCCCGCGGCCAGGCGCAGGCCCGTGAAGTGGGCTTTCAGGTACCACGAACCGGGGCGTTCGACGGTCGTGGAGCGGGTCTTGCCGCCGAGGGCGGCCGAGACGACCTCGTCCTCGCCGACCTTCTGGACTTGCTCGAAGTGCCGTGGAGCGGCCGTCGCGGACGCGGTTCCCACGAACAGGGGCACGACGAGCAAGGCGGCAGCGAGGAGTTGCAGGGTTCTCCGCACTGGGTCACCTCACAGTGTGAGCAGGGGTGGTCACACCACGTGATGGTCCTCGTGTCACCCGAAAGTGTCAGCCCGCCGAAGGTCGGGTATCGGCGCGGGCAGGTCACCGGGCCACGTTCCACCAGAGGTCGCCGTCGACCGCGTGCTCCTCGATCAACGGCCAGAGCTTGGCGTCGTAGTAGGCGTTCGACGGGATCGGCGGCGGCACGGGCGCGGCGTGCAGGAACCGGTGCTCGCTGCGGTACATCACGACGCGGGCGGTGTCGGCCAGCAGCTTGATCCGCTCGTCGTCCTGCTCCAGCACGCGCACGTCGACGCAGTGCAGCTCCACGGAGTCCGGCAGCACCCGGCGGAACGCGGTCGCCAGCGTCGCGCTGCCGACGGGCAGCCAGAGGCGTCGCGGGGCCGCGCCGAGGTGCCTGACCACGTCCGCCCACTCGCGGGCGAGCGCCCGGCGCAGGTGGGCCGTGTAGGCCTCCGAGCCGAATCCGAGCGGCAGCTTCACCGTGCGGTCGTCACGGCGGCTGAACGCGCTGGCCTCCTCCTCGGCGCGGTCGAGGGAGTCGCACGCGTGGATGGTGGCGCCGTAGGACCGCGCGAGCAGCGAGAACTCGTGGAAATCGCCGTCGAGCACCTCGCAGAACAGGACGCATTCCGCGCCCAGCAGCCGACTGGTGTGCGCCAGGGCCACTTGGGCGAATCCCGGGGCCGGACTGGCGTAGACGAATGCCGTGACGCCCTTGTCCATGGCGTCGCGCAAGTACGGGCCGACCGCCCGTTGTTTGGTCCCGCCCGGCAGGAGGTCCTCCCGGGCAACCGCCACCACGCCGCCGGGGACCGTTAATCGGTCCAGAACGACCGGCGGTGTCATATCGTCGAAGGAGATTTTCGGGAGCATGGGCATACCCTCACTACGCAGTCGGTGCGGAATCCGGTTCAGCGGAACCGGAGCAACTTTCTTCCACCCGAACGCGCGTAAGTCCGTGGTCTTGCAGGAAGTGGCAGGATTGGGCTACGGGCAATGGCGGCCGAAAACCCCGACAATGGCGAGGAAACCTTGACGACGAAGTCGAAGACGCGGTCGTGGTGGGGCTGGGGCAACGTCGAGGACGCGGTCGCCGGCCCCGAGCGGGCCGCGCTGGTCGGACGGGTGGCCGCGCTGCTCCCCGGACAGGACCTCACCGACCACGAGCCGCCGGACCCGGCCGCGCTGGACCTGCCGCCCGCGCGGGTCCGGCCGCCGACGTCACTGGCGGGGCTGTGCTCGGACGACCCGGCCGACCGGGCGGCCCACGCCCGCGGCAAGGCGTTCCGCGACGTCGTCCGCAACCTGCACGGCGACCTGCGGCACGTGCCCGACCTGGTGGTGCGCCCGGCGTCCGAGCAGGACGTCGTGGACGTGCTGGACTGGTGCGGACGGGCCGGCGTCGCGGTCGTCCCCTACGGCGGCGGGAGTTCGGTCGTCGGCGGCGTCGAACCCCGCGTCACCGGGTTCGCCGGCGCGGTCACGCTCGACCTCGGCCGGCTGGACCGGGTGGTCGAGGTCGACGCCACCAGCCGGGCCGCCCGCGTGCGGGCCGGCGTCCTCGGGCCGCACCTGGAGGAGCAGCTCCGCCCGTCCGGCCTGACGTTGCGGCACTTCCCGCAGTCGTTCGAGTTCTCCACGCTCGGCGGGTGGCTCGCCACGCGGGCGAGCGGCCACTACGCCACGCTGACCACCCACATCGACGACCTCGTGGAGTCGTTGCGGGTCGTCAGCCCCGCCGGGACCGGCGAGTCGCGTCGGCTGCCCGGATCGGGCGCGGGCCCGTCACCGGACCGGCTGTTCCTCGGGTCCGAGGGCACGCTGGGCGTGATCACGGAGGCGTGGATGCGCCTGCGCCCCCGGCCTCGGCACCGGGCGGGAGCCTCGGTGCGGTTCGCCGACTACCCGGCCGCCGTCGCCGCCACCGGGGCCATCGCCCAGTCGGGGCTGCACCCGGCGAACTGCCGGCTGCTCGACGCCGCCGAGGCGTTCCTCAACACCGGCGTCGGCGTCACCGGCGGCGTTCTGGTGCTCGCGTTCGAGTCGGCGGACCACCCGGTCGACGCGGCGCTGGCGCGGGCCGTCGAGCTCTGCCGCGACCACGGCGGCGAGGTCGCCGACGAGACCGCCGGGCGCGACGGCCGGGCGTCCGGCATCGCGGACGAGTGGCGGTCGTCGTTCCTGCGCATGCCCTACCAGCGGGACGCGCTGGCCCGGATCGGGATGGTCGTAGAGACCTTCGAGACCGCCTGCACGTGGGACCGGTTCGAGGCGCTGCACGCCGCCGTCACCGAAGCGGCGCAGGACGCGATCCGCCGCGTCTGCGGCGCGGGCGTGATCACGTGCCGGTTCACCCACGTCTACCCGGACGGGCCCGCGCCGTACTTCGGCGTGTACGCGGCGGGCCGGTGGGGCAGCACCGTGGCGCAGTGGGACGAGATCAAGGCCGCCGTGTCGGAGGCCATCGCCGCGCACGGCGGTACGATCACCCACCACCACGCGGTCGGCCGCGACCACCGCCCCTGGTACGACCGGCAGCGCCCGGACCCGTTCGCCGCGGCCCTGACCGCCGTCAAGGCGACCCTCGACCCGGCCGGAATCCTCAACCCCGGCGTGCTGCTGCCCGAACGCCCGCCGCCCGCACCGTGACCCGCGCGTCGATCACCAGGCGTCGGACATCAGCGGGCGGCCGTCGTCCGGATCGTCGTCGTCCTCGACCACGGGGGCGCGCCTGGTGCTCTCGGCCGGGACGTCGAGCGCGTTGAGCGCCGCGATCCGCTCCTCGGTGTGGTTCGCCGCCTCGGCGGCGAGCCGCTCGCGCTCGGCGTTCGACATGCGGTCCCACGCCGCGACGCTCGACCGCACCGGTTCCAGTGCGGCGTCGCTCAGCACGGGCGAGTAGACGACGTCGCGGATCGACGCCCGGCCGGCGAGCACCTCGCGGGCGAACTCGGCGACCTCGCCCCGGCCTTGGGCGAGCACGCGCAGCCGCACCTGCTGCGCGCGCTCCCCGGCGGGCGTCTGCCACGGGTTCTGCTCGTCCATCACGTCACCGCCGGGTGGTCGTAGCCCAGGGACGGCCACGCCTTCGCGACGACCTCGCCGTTGGCGACGACCTGCTCGATCGCGCCGACCACCACGTGCGCGGCGGCGCGGAGCGCGTCGATCACGTCGGAGATCCGCGACACCGCCAGCATGACGGAGACCACGGCGTGGAGCGGGTTCTCACCCCGGAGGATGCTGATCGCGCCGCCCACGAACGGGCCGCCGTAGCCGCGGAGCAGCAGGTCGACCAGGGTGTCGATCAGGAAGTCCAGCCCGATGTTCAACGCCTGCAACGCGTGGTAGGCCGTGCTCGCGAACTTCCTGATCTGCCCGCCCACCTCGGCCATGAACTCCGCGTGGGCCGCGCACGCCTTGGCGTAGGCGGCGATCCAGTCCTCCGCCGCGTTCGCCGCGTTGCCCTCCCACTTGTCCTGGACGAGGTACCGGCCGCGGTCCACGTTGTCCTTGATGACCGTGAAGGCGAACGCGGTGTCCTCGAAGACCTTGCCCTGGCGGTACAGGTCGCCCCAGTCACCGCTGACGAAGCTGAGCAGGATGGAGAAGATGTCCTTGCCGGAGATCGCCGTGACCAGGTCGCGCACGTGCCGCGCCACCGAGCACTGACCGGTGAGCTTGTCGATCTCGTCCTCGATGCGGAGCGGCCAGCCGCCGGTCGCGACGTCCTCGGGCGTGGGGTGCGTCGGCGGGCCGTTGTACGGCTTGTCGGGGTTCGCCGGGTCGGCCCCGGGATCGCGCCCCTCGTCGAACCGCGCGTCCGGGCCGACGACCTCGTGCCGGCTCAGCCTGGTCGGCGCCGCCCCGGGGTACATCATGTCGAGGTAGGTGGCCTTCGTCCGGTCCACCGACCCGTAGAACTCGGCCGCCTTGCGCAGCTCCGTGCCGGCGCCGAGACCGAGCTCGTGCCCGCGCCTCGTGTTCGCCTCGCCGAGGTCCTGCAACCGGTTGAGCGGCCCGTTGAGCAGGCCGAGCAGCCCTTCCTCCACCTTGTCGGGACGCCGGATCTCCAGGTGGTGGACGAACACGCCCGCCGCTTCGGCGTTGCGCCTCATCAACGAGCCGAGAGCGGCGACCGACGCGACGTCCACGTCGAATCCGGGCATGGGGCTCCTCTCGCGGGCTGACGCACCGGCAGGCTAGCCGTCCCGCGATCACCGCGGGGCGGGTTCGGCCACCCGTGTCAGCCATGCGGGGGAACGCCGCCGCGCCCGGTTCAGACTCCGGAGGTCGCGGCGATCGGCGCGATGACCATGCGGCCCGGACCGGCGCCGGCGGTGTTCTGGCAGGTGAAGTCGCCGGTGGACCGCTCGTGCACCAGGCGCAGGCACGTGCCGAGCGCGCGCTGGCCGTAGTGGTTCGGGTGCAGGCTCTCCTGGCGGTCGCCCTGGGCCGTGTAGCCGCTGACGACCCAGCGCACCCACTCCGCCGCGGAGCCCGGCAGGGGGTTGGCGGCGCTGTTGTCCGACTGGGCCTGCCGGGACGCCTTGGCGCACACCTGGCGGCCGTCGAAGGCGTTCTGCAGGTCGAGGAACCGCACGCCCCGCGCGGCGGCGACCCTCTGGAGCTGCGCGGCGATCGTGGGCACGAGTTCCTGCCGCGCCCAGTCGGCGTCGGTGTCCCACACCGGGCAGCCGCCCACCGAGAACCGGGGACCGTCCTCGGGGATGCGGAAGTTGCGGGCGGCCGGCATCGGCGACGGGTAGGACTGCAGCACGAACTGGTAGGTCCCGGCGCCCTGCGCGGCGTCCAGCACTTCCTTGATCGCCTTGATCGTGGCGCCGACGTCCGCCCGGACCTGGTCGAGCCTGCCGGCGATCGTGGGCGCCCACTTCGGCCCGCACCGGTACGGCGAGGGGGACAGGTAGCCGGTGACGCAGTCGGCGATGATGTCACCGAACCCGAGGTCGTTGCCGCCGACGGACAGCACGAGCAGCTTCACCTCGTGCGCGCGGACGGTGGCGCGCAGCAGCTCCAGCTGGTCGGGCTGGTTGCGCGCGCCGCCGCCGCCCACCACGTCCCCGGTGGTCGCGCCGGAGCACGCCAGGTTGACCGGTGTGGCGTCGGGGATGGCGGCGCTGATGATCTCTGCCGACGTCGAGCGGTGGCACATGTCGGTCGAGGTGTGGGTGTCCCCGTAGATCCAGCGGGGGTTCGTGGTGCACCCGCTCGCGTCGCACCTCGTCGCGAGGTCGGTGCCCCACTTGTCCCCGGCGTCGCTCAGCGCGTTGCCGCGCCACCGCCCGGCTTCGCCGGAGATGTAGCTGTCGCCCATCGAGACGACCGCGGGGGGCAGGGCGGGCGCGGCCGCCGACTCGGTGGAGGTCGCCACGACGACCGCGGCGCTGACGGCGACGACCGCGGCGAGAACCCGGCCGCGAGGGACACCGGACATCGGCCTCAACTCCTTGCTCGGTGACGCGACCGTAAGCGGCGGAACGGCGGCGGAGAACGGCACGGGAGCCCCGTGACCCGATGGTGAGGGGACCGTGCCGGGGAAGGTGAACCGGCCTCGCCGACGGTGACCGGTTCACCGCCCCGACGTGGGCTCGACGTACCCTTCGCGTCACGTCCGGCAGGGAACCGCCGCGGCCCCGTCCGCGTCGATCGCACCGACGGCGCACGGAGAACGCGGGGGACATGGCTGACGAGATGTTCGGGCCCTACCGGATCGGGCCCCTGCTCGGGCGCGGCGGGATGGGCGAGGTCCACCGCGCGCACGACACCGTCCACGACCGGACCGTGGCACTCAAGCGCCTCTCGCCCGCCTTCCACGACGACGCCGCGTTCCGCGCCCGCTTCCGCAGGGAGGCGCAGGTCGTCGCGCGGCTGCGGGAGCCGCACGTCATCCCGATCCACGCGTACGGCGAGATCGACGGCCGGCTCTACCTCGACATGCGCCTGGTGGAGGGCGCGGACCTGACCGACGTGATCGCACGCGGTCCGCTCACGCCCGAACGGGCGGTGCGGATCGTGGAGCAGGTGGCCGGCGCCCTCGACGCCGCCCACGCCGACGGGCTCGTGCACCGGGACGTGAAGCCGTCGAACATCCTCGTCACGCCCGGCGACTTCGTGTACCTGGTGGACTTCGGCATCGCGCGGACCGCGGCCGAGACGGACACGCGGATCACGGCGTCCGGCGAGGTGATCGGCACCGTCGACTACATGGCGCCCGAGCGGTTCGAGGGCGCGGCGGTGGACGCGCGGGCCGACACGTACGCGTTGGCGTGCGTGCTGTTCGCCTGCCTGAGCGGACGCCGGCCGTTCGACGTCGACGGCACCGCGGCGCAGATCTGGGCGCACATGCAGGAACCGCCGCCGAAGGCCCACGCCGTCAACCCCGCCGTGCCGCCCGCGCTGGACAACGTGATCGCCCGCGGCATGGCCAAGGACCCGGCGGCCCGCCACGAGACCGCGGGCGCCCTGGCCGTGGCCGCGCGCGCCGCGCTGACGACGACGCC
>NZ_JBHTLK010000166.1:0-15981 GCF_042678885.1 Saccharothrix hoggarensis | reverse complement strand
CCGCCCGATCCCGCGACGATCGAAAAGCGTGATCGCCGCAGAACGGGGCGGGAACGACCGACGCGGCCTCACGGGCCTCGCAGGTCTGGAGTGGTCGGCTCAGTGCTGCAGCGGGAAGCCGCCGCCGATGCCCCGCCAGGCGAGGTTGGAGATCAGCGCGACGGCGTCTTCCTTGGCGAGCTTGCGGTCGTCGGCCAGCCACGCTCGGGCCGTGACCTGCGACAACCCCACCAGGCCGACCGCCAGCAGGCGGGCGCGGTGCTCGTCGAGACCGGCGTCCGAGGTGATCGTGTCGGTGATGGCGTCCACGCTGTCGGTCGTCGCCCGCTCCACGGCGCGCGCCACCGCGGGCTCGCCGCGCAGGTCCGACTCGAACACCATGCGGAACGCCTGGCCCTCGCCGTCCACGAAGTCGTAGAACGCGGCCACCGCGGCCTTCACCCGCTGCTTGTTGTCCGTCGTGGACGCCAGCGCGCCGCGCACGCGGTTCACCAGCTCGTCCACGTGGGACTCCAGCAGCGCCATGTACAGCTCGAGCTTGCCGGGGAAGTGCTGGTAGAGCACCGGCTTGCTGACGCCCGCGCGCTCGGCGATCTCGTCCATCGCGGCGGCGTGGTAGCCGTTGGTCACGAACACGTCCTGCGCCGCGGCCAGCAACTGGGCACGTCGAGCGGTGCGTGGGAGCCGTACACCCCGCCCCGCCGCGCCGCCGTGGTGCCCGACCGCAGTCTGGGCCGTCTCCGTCATGGTGCCTCCAGCCAACCAATCGCATCGCGGAACCGGAAAGGGGTTGCCCTCCCAGGCTCGTCGGCAACCTTACTCGCTGGTAGCAGCGTTCCGGGAAAGCTTCTCGTTTCGTAGGACGCCCGGGCAGGCATCCTGGGGTCGTGACCGAGACGCTGGAGGCGCGCAGGACCGCCATCACCCACGTGCCGCTGTCCGCCGCGCCACTACCCCCGCTGGACACAACGATCCAGCCGTGGCCTGGTGACTACGTCGAGCTCGCCGGGCACAGCGTGCACGTCCGCCGCACCCCCGGGCCGACCGAGTCGACGGCGGTCTACGTGCACGGACTGGGCGGTTCGGCGACGAACTGGACCGACCTGGCCGCGCAGCTCCGCGAGCGCGTCGACGGCCACGCGCTGGACCTGCCGGGGTTCGGCCGCTCCGAGCCGATCGACGGCTACGACTACCGGATGAGCACGCACGCGCGGATCGTCACCGAGTACATCGAGTCGCTCGGCACGGGTCCGGTGCACCTGTTCGGCAACTCGATGGGCGGCGCGATCACGTTGATCGTCGCCTCCACCCGACCGGACCTGGTGCGGACGCTGACGCTGGTCTCGCCCGCCGTGCCGGACCTGCGGCCGAGCCTGCGCCGGGTGTCCGACCCGCGCCTGCCGCTCGCGTTCCTGCCGGTCGTGGGCGCGCGGGTGCGGGCCCAGCTGGCCGCCGTCACGCCGCGGGAGCGCACCCACCAGATGCTCCGGCTGTGCTTCGCGGACCCCACGTCGGTGCCGCCGCACCGGATCGAGCAGAGCGAGCACGAGTACACCGAGCGGTCGGCGCAGGCGTGGGCGGGCGACGCGCTGAGCCGGAGCACGGTCGACCTGATCCGGACGTGGCTGGTGCCGCGGTCGAAATCGATGTGGGTGCTCGCGCCGAAGGTGACCGCGCCGACGCTGGTCGTGTGGGGCGCCGAGGACCGGCTGGTCAGCGTCCGGAAGGCGCCGCGGGTGGCGCGGCTCGTGCCGCGCGGCCGGCTGCTCGTGCTGCCGCGGACCGGGCACGTGGCGCAGATGGAGCGGCCCGTCTCGGTGGCGCGCGCCGTGCTGGGCATGTGGGAGGCGGCCGACCGGGGCGCGTGGTGACCGCCAGGACCCCCGCGGACGGGTCCCGGACAGGTTCAGCCGGTCGGTGATGCGCAGGTCACCGGAGTCCGCCCCGAGGTCGGGGTTGTGGCACCCTGGTTGCCGTGAACCGGACGTCGCAGGGCGAGCGCGACACGGCGCCGTCCTCGGGTGACCGGCCGCCGTTGTCCGAAGACCGCTACCGCCGCGGCGCGCGCCGCACCGGCGCGGAGCCGCTGGCCGCGTCCTGGGAACCGACCGGCCGCAAGCCCCGCAAACGCCGCCGAGGCGTCAAGGGCCTCATCGCGAACTACGGCTGGCGCATCTACGCCATCCCGGTGCTGCTCGTGCTCACGGCCCTGGTCGTGCTGGACACGACCGCGCCGACGACGGGCAACGACCCGGGCGCCGGCGCGCCGACCGACCAGGCCGGGGACGCCGCGCCGATCACCACGCCCGCGCCGCCCGAGGCCACCGAGAAGCCGCCGGTCGAGATCGACCTGAAGAACTTCCCGACCGCGCAGCTCCCGGACGGCCCCAAGTTCTCCGAGCAGGGCTCGGGCACGTTCGCGGTGATCCCCGGCACCACCGCGCAGGCGGGCACCGGGAAGCTGTACCGGTACGCCATCGCCATCGAGGACGGCGTCGAGCCGGGCGACTACGGCGGGGACCGGGAGGCGTTCGCCCGGACGATCGACGGGTTCCTGTCCGACCCCCGCAGCTGGGTCGGCACCGGCACGGCCGCGCTGCAGCGCGTCGACAGCGGCGACGTCGACTTCACCATCGCCCTGACCACCACGAACACCGCCCACGCGGTGTGCGGGTTCTCGATCCAGTTCGAGGCGTCGTGCTGGCACCGGGCGAGCGGCCGGGTGATCATCAACACGGCCCGCTGGGTGCGCGGCGCGAAGGCCTACGGCAACGACATCAGCGGCTACCGGACCTACGCCATCAACCACGAGGTCGGGCACGCCCTGGGCAACGGCCACGTGGGCTGCGCGGTCGAGGGCGGCTTCGCCCCCGTGATGATGCAGCAGTCCTTCGGCGTGGCCAACGACTACGTCGCGCAGCTCAACTCCGTCCCCGGCGGCGACCGCGCGGCCGTGGCGGCGGACGGCAAGGTGTGCAAGCCCAACCCGTTCCCGGTGGCGCCCCAGTGATGCCGACCGCGTGACCGGCGAGGCACCGCCGGGAATCCCGCGCCTTGGGACGACTTCCCAAGCGGGAAGACGGACGGGCAGGCTGGTGTTGTCCGTCGGTAGAGGACATGTTTCGTCGAGGAGGACTCAGATGGCGCTTCCGCCGCTCGTGGAGCCCGCAGCGGAGCTGACCAAGGAAGAAGTCGCGCGGTACAGCCGCCACCTGATCATCCCGGACGTCGGGGTCGACGGGCAGAAACGGCTGAAGAACGCGAAGGTCCTGGTCGTCGGAGCGGGTGGCCTGGGCAGCCCGGCCCTGCTCTACCTCGCGGCGGCGGGTGTCGGCACGCTCGGCGTCGTCGACTTCGACATCGTCGACGAGTCGAACCTCCAGCGCCAGGTCATCCACGGTCAGTCGGACATCGGCAAGCCCAAGGCCGAGTCGGCGCGGGACTCGGTGGCCGAGATCAACCCGTTCGTGAAGGTGGTGCTGCACCAGACCCACCTGAACTCGGAGAACGTGCTCGACATCTTCCGCGACTACGACCTGATCCTGGACGGCACCGACAACTTCGCCACCAGGTACCTGGTGAACGACGCGGCCGTGCTGCTCGGCAAGCCGTACGTGTGGGGCTCGATCTTCCGGTTCGAGGGCCAGGTCAGCGTCTTCTGGGAGGACGCGCCGGACGGCCTCGGCCTGAACTACCGCGACCTCTACCCCGAGCCGCCGCCGCCCGGCATGGTGCCGTCGTGCGCCGAGGGCGGCGTGCTGGGCGTGCTGTGCGCGTCCATCGGCTCGATCATGGTGACCGAGGCGATCAAGCTGCTGACCGGCATCGGCGACCCGCTGCTCGGCCGGCTCATGGTGTACGACGCCCTGGAGATGTCCTACCGGACGATCAAGATCCGCAAGGACCCGGAGAGCGTCAAGATCACCGAGCTGATCGACTACGAGGCGTTCTGCGGCGTGGTGTCCGACGACGCCCAGCAGGCCGCGGCGGGCAACACCATCACGCCGCTGGAGCTGAAGCAGAAGCAGGACAGCGGGGAGGACTTCCTCCTGGTGGACGTCCGCGAGCCCCACGAGTACGAGATCGTGAAGATCCCCGGCTCGGTGCTCATCCCCAAGGACCGCATCCTGTCGGGCGAGGCGTTCGCGGAGCTGCCGCAGGACAAGCCGCTCGTGCTGCACTGCAAGTCGGGCGCGCGGTCCGCCGAGGCGCTGGCCGCGCTGCACCGGGCCGGCTTCAAGGACGCCGTGCACGTGGGCGGCGGTGTCCTCGCGTGGGCCCGTGAAGTGGACCCCTCGCTGCCGACGTATTAATGGCGCCGCCTCCGGCGTCGCGGCTCGGTCGCCTGGAAGTCGACCGCTCGCGCCCCGTTTTCCGACGATCGAAAAGCGTGATCGCCGGAAAACGGGGCGCGAACGATCGACGCGACCTCGCGGGGGGTCGCGAAGCGACGCGAACTCGCGGGGGGTCGTGAGGTGGCGTCGGGAACTCGCGGGGGGTCGCGAGGTGGCGGGGGCGCGAGGTGGGACGGGACCGGGTTGGCGTTCTGGTCAGGGGTTGGTGAGTTCGGCTAGGAAGAGCAGCAGGCCCGTGGTGCGGTGGCGGACGGCCAGGAGGAACGGGCGGTCGAACCGCACCGGCCGGGCCTCCCGCGGTGGGGGCGCCGACATGGGGGCGGCCATCGTGGTGACCGCCGCCCCCTCGACGCCTTGCTCGTCGAGCGTCAGCTTGGCCTGGTGGAGGACCTTCTCGACCATCAGCCACGAGTCGAACAGCGGGCCGGCGCCCAGCGCGCGCAGGTGGTCGGCTAGCTCGGTGGCGGCGGTCAGGTCCACCTGGGGCAGGTAGAGGTCGATCGCGGTCGGGCTCAGGCCCGTGAGCAGGTCGGCGAACGTTTCCCCGTCGAGTCGCGCGTGCGCCAGGGGCGCGTCGGGCACCAGGGCGACCACGTCCATCGCCTCCGTGCATGGGAGGCGCACGGCCTGCCAGCCGTGCCGCGCGACGTGGCTGAACGTGCCGACCCGGCGCATGGTCGGCGCCATCACCTTGCCCGCGGGCGTGCGGAACTTCCGGGGCAGGGTGTCCTCCGCCGGGAACTCCTTCGTCCACGCGGCCTTGGCGTGCAGCGCGTTGACCAGCACGGCGAGGGTTCCGGGTGTGATGGCGCCCGGCGGGACGGCCTCGGGGACCAAGCCGCGGGTCTGCTCCGCCACCACCTTGTTGATCTCGACGTGCGCGTTCTCGTCCAGCACGAGCGGCCGGACTCCGGGGTGCTCGGCGAGAGGGCCGGACGGATCGGCCCAGATGGTGTCGGTCGACGTCACGGCGTCGTCGTGGGCGGCGTCGGCGAGCAGCTCCGCGGTCCGCTCGACGTCGGCGCGGAGCACGTCGGAGACGGCGGCTCGCGTGTCGCCGCCCGCCACGTCGGAGGCGGCGCACAGCGCCGCGGCCACGGAGAAGGGCGACCAGCAGCGGTTGCCGGCGGGCAGCTCGCGGTGCAGGCTGAGCGCGAACTCGGCGTGCGTGGCGTCGGTCACAGGCAACCCCTGAGGTGAGTCCGCATTATTGCGGTTAGGCCAAAGGCGTGGACACCACGCGTTTCGCCGCCCGAGGTCCACCAACCGAGGGCGTCGTGCAGGTAGCGTGCCGGCGTGACCCCATCTCCGGAGCCGCCACCGTCGCACGTGCGCGCAGCGTTCGGCGCGCGGGACGCCGAGCCGGAGCTGATCGACGGCGGTCCGGTGTGGCGGTGCGGGGACGCGGCCATCCGCCCGGCGGGCAAGCCGGCCGAGGCGACGTGGGTCGCCAAGACGCTCGACGGGCTCGACGTCGACAACCTGCGCGTCGCGCGCCCGCTGCGGTCCACCGACGGGCGGTACGTCGTCGGCGGCTGGGCGGCGACCAAGTACCTGGCCGGGCGCGCCGAGCCCCGGCACGACGAGGTCGTCGACGTCGCCGTGAAGCTGCACCGCGCGACCGCGGACCTGGTGAAGCCGCGCTTCCTCGACGCCCGCACCGACCTGTTCGCCACCGCCGACCGGTGCGCGTGGGAGGAGGAGCAGGTCGACCTCGACCCGGACCTGGGCGGACGGCTGTTCGACGTGTGCGCGGCCTACCGCAAGCCCGTCGCGCTCAAGCCCCAGGTCGTGCACGGCGACCTGTTCGGCACGGTCCTGTTCGCCGGCGACGCGGCGCCCGCCATCATCGACTTCGTCGCCTACTGGCGGCCCGGCCCGTACGGCGCGGCGGTCGTCGTGGTCGACGCGCTGTCCTGGGGTGGCGCGGATCACGGTCTCGTCCAGCGGTGGGCCCACCTGGAGGAGTGGCCGCAGATCCTCCTGCGGGCGACCCTGTTCCGCCTCGCGGTCCACGCCCTGCACCCCCGGTCGAGCCGACAATCTCTCGTCGGGCTGGAGCGAACGGCCGCGAAGGTGCTCGAACTGCTGTGACCTCACCCTCATCGCGTGGGTGCTGAGCAGTCAAGTTCGCGTGGACGAAACATCTCGTGTGCCGCCGTTAACAGCTGCTTCCTACCGTCGGGCAGGTGACCGACTCCCGCAGAATCGACACGCACTGCCCGTACTGCGCGCTGCAGTGCGCGATGACGATCGAGAACGGCAAGGTGTCGCCGCGGGAGTTCCCGACCAACCGCGGCGGGCTGTGCCAGAAGGGCTGGACGTCGGCCGAGCTGCTGACGTCGCCCGCCCGGCTCACCACGCCGCTGGTCCGCCGGGACGGCGAGCTGCGGCCGGCCACGTGGGACGAGGCGCTCGACGTGGTCGCGGCCAAGCTCCGCGCCCTCCGCGAGGAGCACGGGCCCGACGCGGTCGGCGTGTTCGGCGGCGGCGGGCTGACCAACGAGAAGTCGTACGCGCTGGGCAAGTTCGCCCGGGTCGCGCTGGGCACCTCGCAGATCGACTACAACGGCCGGTTCTGCATGTCGAGCGCGGCGGCGGCCGGGATGAAGGCGTTCGGGCTGGACCGGGGCATGCCGTTCCCGGTGACCGACCTGGACGACGCGGGCGCGGTGCTGCTGGTCGGCGGCAACCCGGCCGAGACGATGCCGCCGTTCGTGCAGCACCTCAAGAACGCCGAGCTGATCGTCATCGACCCGCGCCGCACGGCCACCGCCGAGCTGGCCACGCTGCACCTCCAGCCCGCGCCGGGCACCGACCTCGCGCTGGCCCTGGGCCTGCTGCACTCCGCCGTCGCCGACGGCCACCTCGACCAGCGGTACCTCGATGACCGGACGACCGGGTTCGAGGACGCGTGGCGCATCGCCGCGTCGTGGTGGCCGGAGCGGGTGGAGCGGGTCACCGGCGTGCCGGTCGCCGACCAGCGCGCGGCCGTGCGCATCCTGGCCGAGGCGCGCAACGCGTACATCCTCACCGGCCGCGGCACCGAGCAGCACGCCAGCGGCGCGGACACCGTGTCCGCGTGGATCAACCTGGCGCTGGCGCTCGGCCTGCCCGGCACGAAGGGCTCCGGCTACGGCTGCCTCACCGGCCAGGGCAACGGGCAGGGCGGGCGTGAGCACGGCCAGAAGGCCGACCAGCTCCCCGGCTACCGCAAGATCACCGACCCGGACGCCCGCGACCACGTCATGGGCGTGTGGGGCGTGGACGACCTGCCCGGTCCCGGCCGGTCCGCCTACGAGCTGCTCGACGCGCTCGGGCAGCCGGGCGGCCCGAAGGCGCTGCTGGTGTTCGGCAGCAACGTCATCGTGTCCGCGCCGCGCTCGCAGCACGTCGCCGACCGGCTGAAGGCGCTGGACCTGCTGGTCGTGGCGGACCTGGTGCTGTCGGAGACGGCCGCGGTCGCCGACGTCGTGCTGCCGGTCACGCAGTGGGCCGAGGAGGGCGGCACGATGACGAACCTCGAAGGCCGCGTGCTGCTGCGGCAGGTGGCCGTGGAGCCGCCCGAGGGCGTGCGCAGCGACCTCGACGTCCTGCAGGGCCTCGCGACGCGCCTCGGCCAGCCCGCCGAGCGGTTCCCGACCGAGCCCGAGGTGGTGTTCGAGGAGCTGCGCCGGGCGTCCAAGGGCGGGTTGGCCGACTACTCCGGCGTCACCTACGAGCGCCTGCGCCAGGGCGAGGCCCTGCACTGGCCCGTGGTGGGGGAGAGCACGCCCCGCAACTTCCTCGACCGGTTCGCCCACCCGGACGGCCGGGCGCGGTTCGTCCCGGTCGAGCACCGCGGGCCCGCGGAGCTGCCCGACGCCGAGTACCCGTTGCAGGCCACGACCGGCCGGGTGCTCCAGCACTACCAGTCCGGGGCGCAGACCCGGCTGGTGCGGGAGCTGAACCAGGCCGAGCCGGAGGCGTACGTGGAGGTCCACCCGGACACCGCGACCCGCGCGGGGGTGCGCGACGGCCAGCTCGCGTCCGTGGTGTCGCGGCGCGGCCGGACCGTGGCCAGGGTGCGCTGCGTGCCGTCCATGCGGGTGGACCTCGTGTTCCTGCCCTTCCACTTCGCCGGGGAGGGCCGGGCGAACCTGCTGACCAACCCGGTGCTGGACCCGACCAGCCGGATGCCCGAGTTCAAGGTGTGCGCGGTCCGATTGGAGTCGGTATGAGGAACGTTGTCGTCGTGGGCTACGGCATGGCCGGCGCCCGGCTGGCCGACGAGATCCGCCGCCGCGACCCGAAGGCGGACCGGGTCGCGGTGACCGTGCTGGGCGACGAGGCGCACCCGGCGTACAACCGGGTGCTGCTGTCCAGCGTGGTGGCGGGGTCGCTGACCCCGGAGGCGGTGCGGCTGCACGATGAGGACTGGGCCGCCAGGCACCACGTCGACCTGCGGCTCGGCGGGTCCGTGACCAAGATCGACCGGACCCGGCGGGTCGTCCACGTGGACGACACCGAGGTGCCGTACGACGCGTTGGTGCTGGCCACCGGCGCGCGGTCGTGGGTGCCGCCGACGGACGGGCTGCTCGACGGCAACGGCGACCTGGCGCCCGGCGTCGTGGCGTTCCGCTCGCTGGACGACTGCGCCCGGATCGTAGACAAGGCGTCGCCCGGCACGCCGGTCGCCGTGCTCGGCGGCGGCCTGCTCGGGCTGGAGGCCGCGCGCGGCCTGGCCGGCCGGGGCTGCCTGGTCACCGTCGTCCACCCGGTCGGGCACCTGATGGAACGGCAGCTCGACGCGGGCGCGGGCCGGGTGCTCGCCGCCACGCTGAACGGCCTCGGCATCGAGTTCCGGCTCGGCGTGCTGGCCACCCGGTACGTGCCCGGCGACGGGCTGGAGCTGAACGACGGAACGCACGTGCCCGCGGACCTGGTCGTCGTCTCGGCGGGCGTGCGCGCGGAGACCGGGCTGGCCGAGCAGGCGGGCATCGACGTCGACCGCGGCATCCTCGTGGACGACGCGCTGCGCACCAGCGACCCCAGGGTGCACGCCATCGGCGACTGCGCCCAGCACGTCGGCACGGTGTCCGGCCTGGTCCAGCCCGCGTGGGAGCAGGCCGCCGTGCTCGCCGACCGGCTCACCGGCGCCGCGCCCGCCGCCCGTTACGCCGGCACCACCGTCGTGACCAGGCTGAAGGCCCGTGACGTCGACCTGGCCGCGCTGGGCGACGTGCACGTCGGCGTCGACTCGGCCGACGACGAGGTGCTGTGCTTCCAGGACCCGGCGCGCGGCCGGTACGCGAAGCTCGTGCTGCGCGACGACAAGGTCACCGGCGCGATCGTGCTCGGCGCGCCGGACGCGGCGGCGGCCATCACCCAGCTGTTCGACCGGGGCCTGCCCGCGCCGACCGACCGGCTCGCGCTGCTGCTGGGCCGCGCGCTGCCCGCCGAGAACGAGGCCAGCCCCGCCGACCTGCCCGCGTCCGCGGTGGTGTGCCGGTGCAACACGGTCAGCAAGGGGCAGCTGGTCAGCGCGTGGCGCGCGGGCGCGACGACGATCTCCGCGATCGCGGAGGTCACGCGGGCGAGCACGGGCTGTGGCGGCTGCAAGGACGCGGTGTGCGGGATCGTCGACTGGCTCGCGGCCTCACAGCCCCAGTCGGCGTGATGTGCGGGGGAGTTGCCGCCGACGACACCTGTCCGAACGTCGGGGTAACGGACCGTTCTTACGGTTCCCACAACGGGAAATCGGTGTCCGGGAGGGTCCAATGAGCACGGTGGTGGAGACCGAGGGCGTTGCGCCGCAGGCGAAGCGCGGTGGTCGGTGGATCGAGCACTGGGAGCCGGAAGACCCCTCTTTCTGGGAGGCGACCGGCAAGAAGGTAGCCCGCAAGAACCTGATCTTCTCCATCCTCGCGGAGAACCTGGGCTTCACGGTGTGGAGCCTGATGAGCATCGTGGTCGTGAGCCTGGGCCAGGTCGGCTTCAGCTTCACCGTCGGCCAGACGTTCTGGCTGCTGATCGTGCCGAACCTGGTCGGCGCGGTGCTGCGCATCCCCTACACGTTCGCGGTGCCGAAGTTCGGCGGGCGGGCGTGGACCACGATCAGCGCCGGCCTCCTGCTGATCCCCACGACGATGCTGGCGATCGCGGTGACGAACCCCGGCACGCCGTACTGGTTCTTCCTGCTCACGTCGGCCGCGATGGGCTTCGGCGGCGGCAACTTCTCGTCGTCCATGGCGAACATCTCGTTCTTCTACCCGGAGGGCAAGAAGGGCCTGGCGCTCGGCCTCAACGCGGCGGGCGGCAACCTCGGCGTGGCGATGGTGCAGCTGGTCGTGCCGATCATCATCTCGCTCGGCACGGGCATCAACCTGGCCTACGCGGCGCTGTTCTGGATGCCGTTCATCATCGTCGCCTCGGCGTGCGCGTGGTTCCTCATGGACAGCCTCACCCAGGCCAAGCCGGACGGCTCGTCGTACAAGAAGGCGATGTCGAACAAGCACACGTGGGTGATGTCGTTCCTGTACATCGGCACGTTCGGCTCGTTCATCGGCTTCTCGTTCGCGTTCCCGTCGCTGATCAAGCTGAGCTTCGTGGACTACAAGAGCTTCGTCGGCCTGGCCTTCCTCGGCGCCCTCATCGGCTCGGTGAGCAGGCCGTTCGGCGGGTGGCTCGCCGACCGGTTCGGCGGCGCGCGGATGACCATGGCGGTGTTCCTCGGCCTGGCCGTGGGCACGGTGGCCCTGCTGGTCAGCATCGAGATCCGCAGCTTCGCGCTGTTCTTCGGGGCGTTCATCGCCCTGTTCGTGCTGGCCGGCGTGGGCAACGGCTCGACCTACCGGATGATCCCGGCGATCTTCGCCGCGCAGACCCAGGACGTCCGGTCGGCCAAGCGGCAGGCCGCCGCGGTGGTCGGCATCGCGGGCGCGGTCGGCGCGTTCGGCGGCGTGCTGGTCAACCTGGTCTTCAAGTTCTCGCTGGAGGGCAGCAAGACGCTGGCGCCCGCGCTGACGGCGTTCCTGGTGTTCTACGGCGTCTGCATGGCCACGACCTGGTGGTTCTACATGCGGCGGCGCGTGTTCGCGCGCCGGCCGAGCCTGGCCTACGCCGGCGTGTGACGCGCGTGTGACGCACACAACGCTCTGAACAGCGGCGTGAGTCTGCTTTAACGCCTGCGCAACATTCGCGACCTTGGCACGACACGGTGCCCGGTGAGCATTGACCCGGGCAGAAGGAGGGATGGGGACCATGACGCGAACGCTTGTGGTGGTCGGTCACGGCATGGTCGGACACCGGCTCGTGGAGGCGCTCCGCGAGAAGGACGCCACCGACCAGTGGCGGATCGTGGTGTTCGCCGAGGAGGGCCGCCCCGCCTACGACCGCGTCGCGCTGTCGTCCTATGTGGACAGCTGGGACGCGGGCTCGCTGAGCCTCGCGCCGCACGACGACGAGCGCGTGGAACTGCACCTGAACGAGCAGGTCGTGCACATCGACCGGGACAGCCGCGTGGTGCGCACCACCACCGGCCGGGCCCAGTCGTACGACGCCCTGGTGCTGGCCACCGGCTCGGTGCCGTTCGTGCCGCCCGTGCCGGGCCGCGACCTGCCGGGCTGCCACGTCTACCGGACCATCGAGGACCTCGACGGCATCCGCGCCACCGTGGAGTCCGCGCACGGCGGCGGCGGTCGCCGGGCCGGCATGGTGCTCGGCGGCGGCCTGCTCGGGCTGGAGGCCGCGAACGCGCTGCGCGGCATGGGCATCTCGCCGCACGTCGTCGAGCTGGGGCCGCGCCTGATGCCGCTCCAGGTGGACGAGGGCGGCGCCGGCCTGCTCAAGCGGCTGGTGGAGAAGCTGGACCTGACCGTGCACACCGGCACGTCGGCGTCGGTGATCGAGCGGGACGGCGACCGGCTCATCGCCAAGCTCTCCAACGGCGTCGAGCTCGACCTCGACGTGGTCGTGTTCTCCGCGGGCATCCGGCCGCGCGACGAGCTGGCCCGGTCGTTCGGCCTCACCGTCGGCGAGCGCGGCGGCATCGTCGTGGACGAGGCGTGCCGCACGTCCGATGAGCACATCTACGCCATCGGCGAGTGCGCGAACCTCGACGGCATGGTGTACGGCCTGGTCGCGCCCGGCTACTCGATGGCCGAGGTCGTCGCGGACCGGCTGCTCGGCGGCAGCGCCGTGTTCCCCGGCGCTGACATGTCCACCAAGCTCAAGCTCCTCGGCGTGGACGTGGCGTCGTTCGGCGACGCGCACGCCAAGGAGGAGGGCGCGCTGGAGGTCGTCGTCAACGACGCCGTGGCCGGCACGTACGCCAAGGTCGTGGTGTCCGACGACGCGAAGACGCTGCTCGGCGGCATCCTGGTCGGCGACGCGTCCAAGTACCCCGTGCTGCGGCCGCTCGTCGGCCGTCCCGTGCCGGGAGACCCTGTGGCGCTGATCGGCCCGGCGGGCGGCGTCGAGCTGTCGCTGCCGCACGACGCGCAGGTGTGCTCCTGCCACGCGGTCACCAAGCAGCAGATCGTCGACGTGGTGAACTCCGGCGAGGCCGTGGACGTGCCCGGCATCAAGGCGTGCACCAAGGCGGGCACGGGCTGCGGCTCGTGCGTGCCGATGCTGAAGAAGCTGCTCTCCGAGTGCGGCGTCGAGCAGTCCCGCGCGCTGTGCGAGCACTTCGACCACTCGCGCGCCGACCTGTTCGAGATCGTCCGCTCCACCGGCATCACCACGTTCTCCGAGCTGATCACCCGGCACGGCCGCGGCCTCGGCTGCGACATCTGCAAGCCCGCCGTCGCCTCGATCCTGGCGTCGCTGGAGAACGGGCACGTGCTGGAGGGCGAGCAGGCGACGCTCCAGGACACCAACGACCGCTTCCTGGCCAACATGCAGCGCAACGGCACCTACTCGGTCGTGCCGCGCATCCCCGGCGGCGAGATCACGCCGGAGAAGCTCATCGTCATCGGCGAGGTCGCCCGCGACTTCGGCCTCTACACCAAGATCACCGGCGGTCAGCGGATCGACCTGTTCGGCGCGACCGTGGACCAGCTGCCGCAGATCTGGTCGCGGCTGGTCGACGCGGGCTTCGAGTCCGGCCACGCCTACGGCAAGGCGCTGCGGACGGTGAAGTCGTGCGTCGGCACCACGTGGTGCCGGTTCGGCGTGCAGGACTCGGTGTCGCTGGCCATCGAGCTGGAGCTGCGCTACCGCGGCCTCCGGTCGCCGCACAAGCTGAAGTCCGCCGTGTCCGGCTGCGCCCGCGAGTGCGCCGAGGCGCGGGGCAAGGACTTCGGCATCATCGCGACCGAGAACGGCTGGAACCTGTACGTCGGCGGCAACGGCGGCTTCACCCCGCGCCACGCCGACCTCATCGCGTCCGACGTGGACACCGAGACCCTGATCAAGCTGATCGACCGGTTCCTGATGTTCTACATCCGCACCGCGGACCGGTTGCAGCGCACCTCGACGTGGATCGAGTCGCTGGAAGGCGGGCTGGACCACCTGCGCGACGTCATCGTCAACGACAGCCTCGGCATCTGCGCCGACCTGGAGGCGGCGATGGCCAAGCACGTGGACAACTACGCCGACGAGTGGCGGGGCGTGCTGGAGGACCCGGAGAAGCTGGCGCGGTTCACCTCGTTCGTGAACGCGCCCGGCACGCCCGACCCGACGATCTCCTTCCGCGAGGAACGCGGTCAGAAGGTGCCCGTCCTGCTCGGCGTCCCGTCCCCGGGCGCGGGCGGCCAGGCGTTCCGCGGCACCGGCGACCAGGCAACCCTGAGCACGGCGAACGACGAGGCGGAGGTTTCCCGATGACACCCGTGTGCGAGTTGAGCGCCCTCCGGCCCGACCACGGGGTGGCCGCCCTGCTGCCCGACGGCTCCCAGGTGGCGGTGTTCCTCACCTCCGCCGGGACGGTGCACGCGCTGGGCAACATCGACCCGTTCAGCGGCGCGGCGGTGATGTCGCGCGGCATCATCGGCGACCGGGGCGGCGTGCCGGTGGTCGTGTCGCCCGTCTACAAGCAGGCGTTCGAGCTGACGACCGGCAAGTGCCTGGACGACCCCTCGACCGGGGTGCCCGTGCACCCGGTGGTCGTGACCGACGGCGTGATCCAGGTCGGGTCGCCGTGACCGCCGCCCCGCTGGCCGGGTACACGGTCGGGGTGACCGCCGCCCGGCGGGCCGACGAGCTCTCGGCTTTGCTGGAACGCAAGGGCGCGACCGTGCTGCAGGGTCCCGCCATCCGGATCGTGCCGCTGCCCGACGACGCGGAGCTGCTGGCCGCGACGCGGGCCGTGGTGGAGGAACCGGTGGACGTCGCCGTGGCGACCACCGGCATCGGCTTCCGCGGCTGGGTGGAAGCGGCCGAGGGCTGGGGGCTGGGCGCGCGGCTGCTGTCGCGGCTGTCCGGGGCCCGGGTGCTGGCGCGGGGGCCGAAGGCGCGGGGCGCGGTGCGGGCCGCGGGCCTGGTGGAGGCGTGGTCGCCCGAGGGGGAGAGCAACGCGGAGCTGCTGGACCACCTGTTGAGGTCCGGCGTGGCCGGTCTGCGCGTCGCCGTGCAGCTGCACGGCGAGCCGCTGCCGGACTTCACGTCCGCGTTGCGGGCGGCGGGTGCCACCGTCGTCGAGGTGCCCGTCTACCGCTGGACCGGTCCGTCCGACCCCGCGCCGCTGGAACGGTTGCTGGAGGCCGTGCTGGCGGGGCAGGTCGACGCGCTGACGTTCACCAGCGCGCCGGCCGCGTCCTCCGTGCTGCGGGTCGCCGACGCGATGGGCAGGCTGCCGGACCTGGTGTCGCTGCTGCGGGACGAGGTGCTGGTGGTGGGCGTCGGCTCGATCACCGCCGGGCCGCTGGTGGACGCCGGCATCCCGGTGGTGCAGCCCGCCCGCGCCCGGATCGGCGCGCTGGCCCGTGAGCTGACGCTGGAGCTGCCCGCTCGCGCGACCCGGCTCCGGATCGCCGCCCGTGACGTCGAGCTGCGCGGCGAGGCCGTCGTGGTGGACGGCGAGGTGCGGCCCGTGCCGCCCGCCCCGATGGCCGTGCTGCGGGTCCTGGCCGCCGCGCGCGGCCGGGTGGTGTCCCGCCGTGAGCTGCTGGCGGCGCTGCCCAGCGGCGGCGAGGAGCACGCCGTGGAGACCGCGATCGGCCGCCTGCGCTCGGCGCTGGGCGAGCCCCGCATGGTCGCCACGGTCGTGAAGCGCGGTTACCGACTGGCCATGGACCCCGCGGGAGTGGCGGTATGACCCTGGTTCTCGTCGCGCACGGCACCCGCGACCCCGCCGGCGCGGTCGTCGTGGAGCAGATCGCCGCCCTGGTCCGCGCCCGGTTGGGCGGTGTGCCGGTGCGCGTCGCCTACGCCGACGTGCGGCAGCCGGACGTGACCTCGGTGCTGTCCGGGCTGACCGGCCCGGCCGTGGTCGTGCCCGCGTTCCTGGCCGCCGGGTACCACGTCCGGGTGGACATCCCGGCGCAGGTCGCGGCCTCGGGGCACCCGGACGCGGTCGTCACCGACCCGATCGGCCCGGCGCTGCTGCCCGCGCTGCTGGCCCGCCTGTCCGAGGCGGGTTGGCGTCAGGGCGACTCCGTCGTGCTGGCCGCCGCCGGGTCGTCCGACCCGCGCGCGCTGGCCG
>NZ_JBHTLK010000165.1:0-16017 GCF_042678885.1 Saccharothrix hoggarensis | reverse complement strand
CTCGTCGGGGTCGGGTCGGCCGCGCTCGGCGGGGCGGAGGCGCGTCCGTCGGCGCTCGGGGCGGCGCTGGGCGCGGTGACCGGGCTGCTGCTCGGCCTCGCCGTGACGCCGGTCGTGAACCGGCCGTTCGACGCGGTGGCGAACTTGCTCGCCCGGCCGCTCGCGTGGGACGAGTTCCCGTGGGGGCGCAAGGGAATCCTCCAGTCCGCGCGGGATCGGGTGCTGCTGGTGGACGAGCACCGGTTCCCGCACGGTTGGGTGCGCGACCACCTCGCCGAGTGCGACCCGGCGGAGGTCGCGGCGGCCGTCGAGCGACGGCGGGCCGGGCTGGGGGCGACCGGGCTCAGACCGAGCGGGGGCAGAGCGACCGGGGGCAGGCGGACCAGGGGCAGACCCGGGGCGTCAGACCCCACGGCGCCGGACCCCACGGCGTCCGATCGCGCGGCATCCGGCCCCGGCGCGTCGGCCCCCGGCGCGTCCGACCTCACGGCGTCCGACCCCACCGCGTCCGACCCCACGGCTTGAACACCGACAGCACCGTGTTGACCGTGTAGAACGTCAACGACACGCACGCCGCCACCAGCACGTCCGTGCCCACCGCGCCGACCGCCGTGCCGTCCGACGCGGAGGCCGCCGCCTCGTGCAGGCCCGAGCGCAGCGAGAACGTCGTGGCGACCACCGCGACGACCGTGAGCGCGAACTTCACCAGCACCCATCGGTGCTTCACCAGGCCCCACTTCGTGCCCAGCGACAGCACCACCCCCGTGGCGAGCGCGGTCAGCGCCAGGGGCAGCACGACCACGTCGCCGAGGAGCGACATCGCCGGGTACAACGCCGGCGCGTCGAACGCCGCCAGCGCCAGCGCCAGCATCCCGATCGTGACGCCGAGCCAGCCGACGGACGAGACGACGTGCAGCACCAGCCACCACTTGCGCGCTCTCGGCTTCATGGCGCACAGCGTGTCGCGCGCCGGCACGTCACCGCGTCCGTCGTGCGGCGGCTCGCGCGCCTACGCCTGCCGACGTACTCAGGCCGGCCAGTGCGCGGGGTGGGTCAGCGTGGCGGGGAGCCGGGTCGCGCGGTCGCCCCTGGCCGCGTCCACCTGGGCCTGGGTGAGGAAGAACGCGCCGGTCAGGTCCGCGCCCGACAGGTCGGCGCCGCGCAGGTCCGCGCCGATGAAGTCGACCAGCCGCAGGTCCGCGCCCCGCAGGTTCGTGCCGATCAGGTACGCGCCGCGCAACGTGGACCCGCGCAGGGTGGCGCCCTTCAGGTCCTTGCCGATCAGGTCGGCGCCGCGGCGGTTGCGGCCCTTGCCGCGGACCAGGTCGCTGGCCCGCAGCAGCACGGCGTTCACCCGCTCCCAGTACGGGTCGACGTCGAGCGCGCGCAGCTCGTCCGCAGTGCCGGTGGCGAGCCGTTCGACCTCGGCGGCCAGCTCGCCGGCCCGCGCGTGGAGGCCGCGGGCGGGTTCGAGGCCCCGCACCTCGTTCAGGTACCAGAGCAGTTCGTGCAGCCGGCGCATCACCGGGAACACGTCGAACATCGCCTCGGCCGACGCCGGGTCGTCCCGCCAGCTCGTGCCGCCGAACGTCACCTGCGCCACCCGCTGGCCCGCGCCGAAGCAGTCGTACACCGTGCAGCCGGTGAAGCCCTTGTCCCGCAACGACGTGTGGATGCCGCAGCCGAAGTCGGCGAGCAGGTTCCGGCACGGCGTGCGCGCGGGCTTGTCGACCGCGAAGTCCGCCGACCTGGCGAACGCGGGGACCACGCAGCACAGGGCGAAGCAGCGCGAGCAATCGGCGCGGAGCTCGGTCATGCGCTCAACGTGTCCAGGATCTGCTGACCGTACTTGACCAGCTTGTTCTCGCCGACGCCGTTCACCGTGCCCAGCTCCTCGAGCGTCGTCGGCGCCGTCGTGGCGATCTGGCGCAGCGTCGCGTCGTGGAAGATCACGTAGGCCGGGACGCCCTGCTCCTTCGCCGTCGCCGCCCGCCACGCGCGCAGCCGCTCGAACACCGGCGTCGCCTCGGCGGACAGCTCCACCACCTGCTTCGCCGCCTTGCCCGACTTCACCGACACCTTGGCCGCGCGCTCCACCTCGCGCCGCATCATCACCTTGCGGCCGTGGAACAGCACCTCGTCGCTCGCGGGCGTGACGACGAGCGTCGAGTACTCGCCCTCCACCGCGATCAGGCCCTGCGCCAGCAGCTGCCGGATCACGCCGCGCCAGCCGCTCTCGTTCAGCTCGGTGCCGATGCCGAAGACCTTCAGCTGGTCGTGGTCGTGCTGGATGACCTTCGCGGTCTTGCGGCCGAGCAGGATGTCGATCGTCTGCCCCGCGCCGAACTTCTGCCGCCGCTCGTTGCGCAGCCGCACCACGGTGGACAGCACCTTCTGCGCGGCGACCGTGCCGTCCCACGTCTCCGGCGGCACGAGGCACGTGTCGCAGTTGCCGCACGGCGTGCCCGACTGGCCGAAGTACTCCAGCAGCCGCACGCGCCGGCAGTCGACCGTCTCGCACAGCGCCAGCATCGCGTCGAGGTGCGCCATCAGCTTGCGGCGGTGCTGCTGGTCGCCCTCGGAGTCGTCGATCATCTTGCGCTGCTGCACCACGTCCTGCAGGCCGTAGGCCAGCCACGCCGTGGACGGCAGCCCGTCGCGTCCCGCGCGGCCCGTCTCCTGGTAGTAGCCCTCCACGGACTTCGGCAGGTCGAGGTGCGCGACGAACCGGACGTCCGGCTTGTCGATGCCCATGCCGAAGGCGATGGTGGCGACCATCACCAGGCCGTCCTCGCGCAGGAACCTGCTCTGGTTGCGCGCGCGGGTGCCCGCGTCGAGGCCCGCGTGGTAGGGCAGCGCCGGGATGCCGTTCTGGGTGAGGAACTCGGCCGTCTTCTCCACCGAGTTGCGGGACAGGCAGTAGACGATGCCCGCGTCGCCCCGGTGCTCGGTGCGGAGCAGTTCGAGGAGCTGCTTCTTCGGCTCGTTCTTGGGGACGATCCGGTACTGGATGTTGGGGCGGTCGAAGCTCGCCACGAAGTGCTTCGCGTCACCGAGGTCGAGGCGTTCGGCGATCTCGGCGTGCGTGGCGCGGGTGGCGGTCGCGGTGAGCGCGATGCGCGGCACCTCCGGCCACCGTTCGTGCAGGTGGGAGAGGGCGAGGTACTCGGGGCGGAAGTCGTGGCCCCACTGCGAGACGCAGTGCGCCTCGTCGATGGCGAACAGCGCGATCTTCCCGCGTTCCAGCAGCCGGGTCGTCTGCTCGGTGCGGAGGCGTTCGGGCGCGAGGTACAGCAGGTCCAGCTCGCCGGCCAGGAACTCGGCTTCCACGAGCGTCCGCTCGTCCGGGAACTGGGTCGAGTTGAGGAACCCGGCCCGCACCCCGAGGTCGCGCAGCGCGTCCACCTGGTCCTGCATCAGCGCGATCAACGGCGAGATGACCACCCCGGTCCCCTCGCGCACCAGGGAGGGGATCTGGTAGCACAGCGACTTCCCGCCCCCGGTGGGCATGAGCACCAACGCATCGCCGCCCGCGACGACGTGGTCGACGATCTCCTGTTGGTCCCCGCGGAAGGACTCGTACCCGAAAATCCTTCGCAGCACCTCTTGCGAAGCCATCGCGCGATCCTAACGGACCCGTCCGACACCCCCGGCCCCGCAGGCCGGTCGGGGCCGTTCCGACCAACGCGGCACGAGGTCGCGGTCACGTCGACGCCGTCGGGCGGGGTTGACGATTCCGACGTCGACCGGCGGGGTTCTCTGGTAGCTGTAGATCATGCACGTCCACTGCGGGCAGGTGGGTGAGATCCGCGAGGCCATGCGGTCGTCACCCGAGCGGTTCACGCGCGAGTGCGCGGACCGCTTCGAGCAGCAGCACGGGGAACCGCCCGGTGACGCCGAGCTGCGGAGCTGGGCCAGGAGCTGGCCGGTGCTGCTGGACGCGCTAGACCGGGCCGGGCAGGCCGAGTCGTGGCTCGTCCTGGAGTACACGCTCGCGGGCAGCGCGGAACGGGTGGACGCGGTGCTGCTCGGCGCGCGATCCCGCGGTGGCCTGACCGGCGTCGTGGTCGAGCTGAAGCAGTGGAGCCGCCTCACCTGGGCGTCGCCGCTCGAAGTGGCGCTGGAGGACATGGTCCGCCCCCACCCCTGCCGCCAGGCGTTCGGTTACACCAGCCACCTGGAGCGGTGGCTGGAGGAGGCGACGCTCGACCTCGAGTACCGGGGCGTCGCGTTCCTGCACAACGCGCCGGTCGACGTGGTGCACCGGCTGAGGGACGCGGTGGCGGGCAGTCGCGGCAGCCAGGACGTGCCGATCGTGGGGCGGGACGAGCTCTCCGGCTCGGACGGCGCCGAGCTGGCCCGGCTGCTGCGCTGCGCGGACCTGCGGCCGCCGACGCGCGAGCAGGTGGACCGGTTCCTCCGGGCGGAGCAGCGTCCGTCGAGGTCGGTGTTCGAGGACCTCGACAACGTGCTCTCGCAGAAGTCGGACTTCACCCTCGTGGGCGACCAGCAGACGGCGCAGTTGCGCGTGCTGCGGACCCTCGACCCCGAGCGGTCGACGAAGAGGCAGGTCATCGCGGTCACCGGCGGTCCGGGGACCGGCAAGACCGTGGTCGCGCTGCGGCTGCTCGCCGACATCCCCCGCATCCACTCGGAGCGAGGCCGGGTGGAGACCCGGTTCATCACCCCGTCCGGCACCTTGCGCCGGCAGCTGGCGCGCGCCACCGAGTCGCCGGCGGCGCGGCAGCTCTTCCTGCTCCCCGGCGACTTCCGCGCCGGTCGCGAGGGCGTCCACGTCATCCCGCTGGTCGACGAGGCGCAGCGCCTGCGCCGGGGCGACCGCACCGTCGAGCGGCTGGTCGGCGGCTCGCCCGTGAGCGTGTTCTTCCTCGACGAGCGGCAGGTCGTCCGGCCGAAGGAGGGGGTCAGCGTCGCCGAGCTGGAGCGCAACGCCCGGAGATTCGGCGCCGAGTTCACGCACATCCCCCTGACCAGCCAGTTCCGCTGCGGCGGCTCTCAGCGGTACCTGAACTGGCTGGACCGCTTGTTCTCGGTCGACGGCGTGGCCGAGCCCTGGGTGGAGGCCGACTACGAGGTGGACGTGGCGGCGAACCCGGAGGAGCTGTCCGCGTGGATCCGCGAGCGCGGCCGGGACGGGCGCACGGCCCGGATCTCCGCCGGGTTCTGCTGGCCGTGGCCGGACGACGCGTCCACGGGGCCGCTCCGGGAGGACGTGGTGATCGAGTGGACCGACGAGCGCGGAAGGCGTCACACCTGGCGACGGCCGTGGAACTCGAAGCACACGCGGAAGGTCGGTGATGCCGTCGAGGCGCCGCGGAGGGAGTTCTGGGCGACGGACCCGGGCGGCGAGAACCAGGTCGGTTGCGTCTACACCGCGCAGGCGCTCGAGTACGACTACAGCGGCGTGATCATCGGCCCCGACCTCGTCCGCCGGGACGGCGGGTGGGTCGGCCGACCCGACGAGAGCCACGACAAGGCGATGAAGGGCGTCGCCCCGGACGCGTACCGCCGGTTGGCCCTCAACACCTACTGGGTGCTCGCCACCCGGGGCACCCGCGGCTGCCGGTTCCACTCCACCGACCCGGAGACCCAGCGCTTCCTGCGCGGCCTGTTCCCGTCGCACCGGGAATCGTCGGACCCCTCCCCTACGCTCGCGCCATGAGCTACCGGGACGTCCGAGAACAAGACGTGCTCGCCGCGATCGCGCGGTTCGACGAGTTGGGCGGCGAGGCCTTCCTCGAGCGGTACGGGTACGACAAGGCGCGCCGCTTCGTGCTGGTGCACAACGGGAAGCAGTACGACTCGAAGGCGATCGTGGGCGTGGCGCACGAGTTCCTCGACGGCCGGGCGCTCACGCCCGACGAGTTCAGCGGTGGCCGGGCCACCGTGGGCCGCCGCCTCGGCGCGCTCGGGTTCGTGGTGCAGGAGCGCGGCGCCTTACCGCAGCTCCTGCTCCAGCCGCGCGGCGGCGCCCGCGACGGCGGTCCGCAGAACTTCAAGCGGACCGTCGAGGAGGGGATCCGGCTCGACGACCACGCGGAGGCGTTGGGCGCCGACCTCGCGGAGCTGCGGGCCCTGTACCGCGACGGGACGGCGAGGCTGTGGGGCAACACCCCTCCGGCGAAGAGCAACAACCCCAAGGCCAAGGCGATCCGCGGGAGGCGCGTCGGCGACCGGGTGCTGTTCTACGCCGAGCGCACGTTCATCGCCGAGGCGGTGATCCTCAAGCTGTTCCACAACCCGGCCGCCGCCCGCTCGATCTGGGGCGTCGACCAGACCGGCGCGACGTTCGAGCACATGATGGCGCTGGGCGACGTCACGCTGATCCGGCGGGACGCCACCGACCTGGTGCTCCGCACGACCGGTCAGGAGACGCTGCGCTCGGTGACGCTCGTCCCCGCGGACGTCGAACCTCCCGCCGGCCCGGTGGCGCCGCCGCCCCCGCCGGACGACGGGCCGGTCTCCGCCGAGGAGTTCCTGACCCGGCTGCTCACCCTGCACGGCCGGGAGCAGGCCGCGAAGCGCGACTCGGTGGCCCTGCTGTGGACGATCGGCCAGGTCCACCGCAAGCCGCGGCTGCACCCGTGGTCGACGTTCCGGCAGGAGGTCGCCAAGGTGCTGACCACCTGCGGCCTGGAGGGCGCGGACGAGCTGGAACGCCCGTTCTACGACCTGCGGCGGACCGGCTTCTGGCGGGTCGTCCCCGAGTCGGCCGCTCCGGGGGCCGCGGACGCGGAGGAGCCGAGCGCCGGTTTCACCGACGAGTCGCACCGGCTGCTGGTGGACGTCGCGTTCCGCACGAAGGCGATCAACGTGCTGCGTTCCCGGCACCTGGACGGCGAGGACCACGAGGTCCTCCTGGCGAGCGTGGGCCTCGAGGACTACGCGACGGCCAGCGGCGAGCCGCGCAGCGGCGGCAGATCCCGCGAACGCCGGCTGCGGCCCAACACCGGGTCGTCGGTCGCCCGTGACCGTGAGGTGGTCCGTAGGGTGAAGGCGCTGCACGACCACACGTGCCAGTTCTGCCACACCCGGCTCAACACCGGCTTCGGCTACTACAGCGAGGCCGCGCACATCCGCGGCCTGACCGTGCACAAAGGGCCGGACGAGCTGGAGAACCTGTTGTGCCTGTGCGCGAACTGCCACGTCCAGTTCGACGGGTTCGGGTTGTACGTGGACGAGGGTGACGTCGTGCGCCGGGTCCGCGACCGCGGGGAGGTCGGCAAGCTCCGCCGGGTCTCCGGCCACGCCATCGAGGACGCGCACATCGCCTACCACCGCGACCTGTGCGTGATCGCCCCTTCGAACGACTGAGCCGGTTGGGGCCTGGTGGGGTCGGCGGGCCGCGGCGCGTGATCGGGCGACGTCGACCCGACGAACGCGGGTGTCCCTGGACGGCGGGTCGTGTCATGGTGGGGTGGGCGTGATTGGTCTGGACCTTCGGCGGCGAGAGGATCGGGACTATGCGCGGCACGACGGTGTTGCCCGGGACGCCTTGCCCGGCGCCGCGGCGAGGCGAGTTGCCGGTTCACCGGTTGGAGGTGCCGCTGCCCAACGCCCTGCCGTTCGCGGTCGGGACGTTCGACACCATCGGGCCCCTGTCGCGCGCGCCCTTCCCGCACCGGCACACGTTCCACGAGATCGTGCACGTCACCGGCGGCACGGGGGCGCACGTCGTCGACCTCGCCCGGTGGGAGCTGCGGCCGCCCCACCTGTGCGTCATCGCGCCCGGCCAGGTCCACCACTGGGACGGCGCGCGGGACCTGGAGGGGCACGTCCTGCTGTTCACCGACGACTTCCTGCTGGACCACCCCGGCGACCGGGACGTGCTGCGACGGCTGAGCGAACGGCCCTGGCTGACGTTGGACGGACCCGCGCGCGCCGGGATCGGCCGGCTCGTCACCGAGCTGCACGACGAGTACCGGCGCGCCGAGCCCGGCGTGGACACCGTCCTCCGCTCCCTGCTGCACGTGCTGGTCGTGCGGGCGTCCCGGCTCGACCCGACGCCGTCCGCCCCGCCGCCCGCACGCGCCGGCGCGGTGGCCGAGGAGTTCGTCCGGCTGGCCGGCCGCACCGACCACGCGCTGTGGTCGGTGCGCGCCTACGCGGAACGGATCGGCGTCACGCCCGGCTACCTGACCGAGGTGGTGAAGGCCGCGACCGGCCGGACGCCGTCGCAGCTGGTGCGGGAGGCGCGCACGCACGAGGCGAAGCGGTTGCTGGTGAAGACGGAGCTGACCGTGCGGCAGGTCGCCGACCGGGTGGGTTTCGCCGACCCCGCCTACTTCTGCCGCTTCTTCCGGCGCGAGACGGGCGTGAGCCCGGGGGCGTTCCGGCGCGGCGACGACCGCGGGTGACCCGGCGGCGTTCACCGCCGCCGGCGACGTTCACAGTCGGGAGCACGGGCAACAGCGCCCACGAGGATCACCACGAACCACGGCGCCAGTCCATCGTCCGGGCCTGGCCCGCGTCCGTACGTTCGGGATGACCTTCCGACCAGCCCTCACGAGGAGCCGGCCCACAAGGAGCAGGTATGGACGCATCCACGGACGACGACCGCGGCACCACCGAGCACCCCCTCGACGACGGCGCCGACGCCCGCCACCCCAGCCGCAAGACGGTGCTGCGCGCCGCGCTCGCCGCGGGAGTCGCGCTGCCCGTCGCCCTGATGGGCGTGCCCGCGCTGGCCCGCACGGTCGGCGCGAACGGCGGCACGCTGGAGCCGACGCCGGAGTGCGACGACGGCGACGACCCGACCCCGCCCCAGACCGAAGGCCCCTACTTCAAGCCGAACTCGCCGCGCCGCACGTCGCTGGTCGACGCGGGCACGCCCGGCACCCGGCTCACCGTGACGGGGTACGTGTTCGGGCTCGGGTGCCAACCTCTGGGCAACGTGCTCATGGACTTCTGGCAGGCCGACGTCAACGGCGTCTACGACAACACCGGCTTCCGCTTCCGCGGCCACCAGTTCACCGACGCGCGGGGCGCGTTCACGCTGACGACCATCGTGCCCGGCCTCTACCCCGGCCGCACGCGGCACATCCACGTCAAGGTGCAGGCGCCCGGCCGCCCGGTGCTCACGACCCAGCTGTACTTCCCCGGCGAGCCGCGCAACAACACGGACTCGATCTTCGACCCGCGGCTCCTGATGACCGTGCGGAACGTCGGGAGCGGCCGGGAGGCGAGCTTCGACTTCGTGCTCAACGTGCCGGGGACGACCGGCACCACACCGACGTCGACCACGTCCACCACGCCGTCCGCGCCCGGTGGCGGCACGTGGACCGCGGGCACGACCTACGCGGCGGGCGCGCGCGTCACGTACGGGGGCGGCGGGTACGTGTGCCTGCAGGGCCACCTGGCCCAGCCGGGCTGGGAGCCGCCGAACGTCCCCGCGCTGTGGCGGGCCGAGTGACCCGTCGACGCGGGTAGGACGGCGCCAGGACGCGGGCGAGGACGCAGTGGAGCCCGTGACCGGTCCGGTCACGGGCTCCCGCGGGTCTGCGACGGCCTGCGGTCAGGCGGTTCCGCCGGTGCTCTGCGGCGGCACGTCGGCCGGCTCGCGGAACAGGTCGGTGTACGACCGCTGCTCGTCCTTGCGGGGGCCGTTGGCGGCCTGAGTGCGGTGCGTGTCCGGGTGGCTGAACAGCTCGTTCGCCGGCTGTGCGGTACTTGACATGGGTTCCGACTTTCTCCGCGCCCGGTGCGTGCTCACGGCCGGTGACGCTGAGCCGGGGATTCGCACGACGCGAGGGGTGTTTCGGGTCCGATAGAACGAATCGCCCCGATGCCGCCACGGTACACGTCGCGGCGCCGTGCGCGCCACCGGGAAGTGGGCGCGGCCGGCCCGGACCCGCCTGGACGGGTGACCTGCGACACTTCCGAGGGTCTCCGGAACTATTTCGGACGTCCGGTGGTTGTACCGGGTGGTCGTCAATTTTGTGTCCGTGTTTCCACAGCTGTTTCGCGGAATGATGTTGCGGACGGTTTTCTTTCTTTGCCTTGCCTGACAAGCACTGGAGAAGTCGTCGTCTGGAATCCGACCCGGAGCCGCATCCGGCGGCGCCGATCCAGCTCTGCCAAGGAGAGAGAACATGACCCAGGGAACCGTGAAGTGGTTCAACTCGGAAAAGGGCTTCGGCTTCCTCGCCCGTGAGGACGGCCCGGACGTCTTCGTGCACTACTCGGAGATCGAGGGCTTCGGCTACCGCAGCCTCGAGGAGAACCAGCGCGTCGAGTTCGAGGTCAACCAGGGCCCCAAGGGCTTGCAGGCGGTCGGCGTCCGCGCCGTCTGATCCGCGCCCGCTGATCGGCCGGACCGATCGGCACGGCCTCACAAACCTGCTCCTACCAGCGTAAAGCCTGGAGGAGACGCGGAACCGGAGCCCTTCGACCCACCACGGGTCGGAGGGCTCCGGCCTTTCCCGGCGCCTTCGCGCGGCCGCCGCCGTTCCGCTCCCGCCGTCCGCCGCTGACGCCCGCGCGTCGCGTCGCGCCGCACGCCGCGTGCCGGCCGACGGTTCGCGGACCACCCGTTCGGGTATCCGCGACCAGGGACGCAGAGGTTTCCGCCCCGGCGACACGGACGCCGCCGTCAGCGGCCGGGGCATCGACGGCAATTCCGACACCGATCATCCGAAGCCCTCGGCGGCGGAGACCCGGTCACCGCACGCACGGAGGTACCGCTCGTGAGCGAAGCAATCCGAACACATTCCCCGTCGACCCGTTCGACCGGCTCGGCCGGTCCCACCGGCTCGTCCCCGCCCGAATCGCCGGGATCGCCGCGCGCCACGCGTTCCGACCGCGCGCCGGAACCGATGCTGGCGGGCGAGAAATCGTCGACCCAGGTATTCCTGGTGAAGCTCTTCGTGGTCGTGCCGGCGCTGGCCCTGGCCGCCGCGGTGCCCCTCGCCTGGGGGTGGGGCCTCGGCTGGGTCGACATCGGCCTCGCCCTCTTCTTCTACACGCTGACGTGCCTCGGCGTGACGGTCGGCTTCCACCGCTACTTCACCCACGGCGCGTTCACCGCCAACCGGGGTCTGCGCGTCGCGCTCGCCGTGGTCGGCAGCATGGCCATGCAGGGACCGGTCATCGACTGGGTCGCCGACCACCGCCGGCACCACGCCTACGCCGACCGCGACGGCGACCCGCACTCCCCGTGGCGGTTCGGCACGTCCGCGCGGGCGCTCGCCAAGGGTTTCTGGCACGCCCACCTCGGCTGGCTGTTCGAGCGCGAGCGGACGAACGCGGCGCGGTTCGCGCCCGACCTGCTCGCCGACGCCGACATCCAGCGGGTCAACCGCTGGTTCCCCGCGCTGACCGTCGTGACGCTCCTGTCGCCCGCCCTCCTCGGCGGCCTGCTGACGTGGAGCTGGTGGGGCGCGCTGACCGCGTTCTTCTGGGCGGGTCTCGTGCGGGTCGCCGTGCTGCACCACGTGACGTGGTCGGTGAACTCCATCTGCCACATGATCGGCGACCGGCCGTTCACGGCGCGGGACAAGTCCGCCAACTTCTGGCCGCTGGCCATCGCCTCCATGGGCGAGTCGTGGCACAACTCCCACCACGCCGACCCGACGTGCGCGCGGCACGGCGTCCAGCGCGGCCAGATCGACATCTCGGCCCGCCTCATCTGGGTCTTCGAGAAGCTGGGCTGGGCCACGAAGGTCCGCTGGCCGAGGCCGGAACACCTGGCGCGCAAGCTGAAGGCGCGCGCCGCCTGACCACGACAACTGCCCGTGCCGCCGGCGCGGGCAGTTCTCCGTGCGGGCACAAGGACTTCGTGGCACGCGTCGGCGTGGAGTTCGCGTGGTGGCCGGCGTGTACGGTGGGGGGCGGCGGGAACCGTTCGAGCATCAGTCAGCGTGTTGCCGGTTTCCCGAGCCATCTCGCACCGCTCGCAGGCGGTACCGCGTTCACCCGGCGGTGGTTCCGAGTCCGCCGGGTCGCGGCCGGCCTGCGCGCGTGGCGGACAGGACAGGTCCGATGAACCACGCCACGCCCACCGCTCAGCCGAACGTCCCTCCCGCACGCGCCGACGGGCACGGGGCGGCCGCGTGCGCCGCCTGCCCCCACCCCCGGGCCACGCACGACCCGATCGCGACGCGCTTCTGCGCCGCCACCACCGCGGGCAACCACAGCCGGGGCTGCGCGTGCGGCGCGGGCCGGGACGTCGTGCGGGGGTGAGTCACCAGGCGGGGCGGCTCCGGTAGGCGGTGTCCTGGTCGTCCTCCTCCACCGGCGCCGGACGGCGGGGTGGGCGGGGCGCGGACGGGGTGGCGGCCTGGACGTCCTGCGGCGGCTCGTCGCCGAACAGCCGCCGGTCCTCGGCCAGCACGCGGTCCAGCAGGGTGGTGTCGCCCAGTGCCGCGCGCACCACCTCGGCCTGCCTGCGCGCGGCGTCGGCGCGGGCCAGGGCGATCGTCCGCACGGTCGTCGTCGACAGCACCGCCGGGTCCGCGGCGCGCACCGCCTGGCCGAAGGTGATCGACTTGACCGCGCCGTCCGACCCGGCGACCACGGTCACCACGCCGTCGGCGGACGTCGCCGTGCCCACGACGTCCTTCAGCCCCTCGGCCATGCGCTGGTACGACTCGGCGCGCAGCCGGTTCGCGGCGGCGGCCGTGTCGATCGCCTCGATGCGGCGCAGCAGGATGTCGGCGGACTCGCTCACCTCGCCGCCCCCTCGTCCGGTCGGATGGTCTTCAGGAACGCCTGGAAGTCGCCGACCAGCTGCTCGAACTGCGCCGGCGTCGCGCTCAGCACGATCTCCAGCACCGCGCGCCTGCTCTCGTCGCGCACGTCCGGCATGGCCAGGAACACCTGCAGCTGCACCAGTTCCACCGGCCGGCCGTCGATCGGCACGGTCATCCGCACCACCTGCGTGAAGGCCGACTCCAGCTCGTTGCGCCGGCCGACCTCGACGGCGCCGAGCCCGCGTTCCAGCCGGGCCACGGCCTCCGCCGCCACCTCCGCCACCGTCGCGCCGTCCGTGCGCAGCTCGCCGCTGATGGTCACGTTCGCGGTGAACCCGGCGGCGGAACCGGGGTGCAGCGCGACGAACGCCGCCCGCGGCGCGCCGACCTCGTCGGGCGGCGCCGAGAGCCACCCGTCGGGCAGCGAGAACTCGATCGGCACCGGGAGCGTGGTGGCCATGCGTGGGTCTCCTCCTGCGGTCATCGGCCGAACAGCCGGCCGATGGCGCGGCCGGCGTCTTCCGCGACGTCCTCGACCCCGCGGCCGACGTCCTTCGCGATCTCGCCCACGTCGTCGGCGACGTCGACCACCGTCTCCACGACCTGGACCGGGTCGACGGTGACGTCGAACCCGACCTTGCCACCCACGCCCAACGCGACGCCGACCGACCCTCCGATGTGGAACTTGCCGTCCTCGCCCAGGCCGAACTGGCCGCTCGCGTGCGCGCCGACGCCCGCCCACGCCTCGCCGTTCACGCCTGCGCCGATCCCGGCGACCTCGGCGCCCGCCTCGCCGGAAACCCTGGCGCCCGCGAACGCCTCCGCGTTGCCCTTCGCGCCGAGCCAGCCGACGGTGCCCTTGGCCTCGGCCGCCGCGCCCACCATGCCGTCCGCGCTGCCCGACGCGCTCACGTGCTGACCGAGCTTGACCTCGCCCGCGGCGTGGCCACTGGCCAGGTACGCGCTCGCGCTCGCGCCGACGGTGACGCCCGCGGCGCTCGCGGTCGCGGTCACGCCGGCCTCCGCGCCGAGCACCGACCCGCTGACGCCGCCCCGGCCCGACAGCGGCCCGGCGGTGAAGTCGCCCTCCTTGGCGCCGTGGGCGACGTCGACCCCCCAGTCCTTCGCGCCGCCGCGCTCGTGCAGGTCGACGCCGATCGACTCGGCGACCTCGGCGAGCGCCTCGGTGAGCAGGCGCTTGGACTCGCTGCCCGCCTTGTCCTCGTACGACCGGCCGTGCGGTCCGCGCTGCCAGCCGCCCGGGTCCTTGCCGTCGTCGTCGGTCTCGCGGTGGGACGCGCCGAACTTCTCCTTGCCGAACGACTTCCGGTAGCCGCCGTCGCCGTCGGGCTCCCAGCCGAGCGCCCTGGCGACGACGTCGCCGATGCCGGTGAGGCCCTCGCGGGCGTCGTCGAGGACCTTCCGGGCGTGGGCGACACCCGCCTGGCCCGGGTCGTGGAACGGACCGGCGGCAGCGCCGGAGAGCACCACCGCGTCGTGCCGGGCGGCGGCCAGGCGCGTCGCGGCCTGGGCCTGCAGGTACAGCTCGATCGCCCGCTGCGCCTCGGCCTGGCTCCGGACGAGCGCGTCGGCGTAGTCGGCGACCAACTGCCCGCCGCCGCCGAGCTCTTCGCCCGCCCGCAGCCAGCGGGGCGGTTCGGCCTGGAACACCGACCGGAACGCGGTGCTCGCGTCGCCGCTCCAGCCGCCGGGGTCGACGCGGCCGAGGTCTTCGCCGACCGCCACCACCAGGCGCAGCGTGCGCACCAACCGGCGCAGGTCGCCGCTGATCAGCTCGGGCTCGCCGGGGACCAGCGCCTTGGGGTCGTTCGTCTCGCCGAGTCGTGCGGCCATCAGGACACCCCGCCGTTCCGGTCGAGCGGCGTCAGCGGCGTGGTCGCCAGGCGGCGCGAGATGTCGGCGCCCGGTCCTTCCCCGAACCGGTCGAACGCGAGCGCTTCCGCCCGGTCCACCTCGACGTACGACGACGCCGCCTCGCGCAGGCCGGCGGCGTGCTCCTCGGCCTCCCGGCGCAGGTGCTCGACGAACGCCCTCATGTCCTCGATGAACCCCTCGAACGCGCCGGCGACCCCGGCGTGCCCGTACTCGCCGCTCGGACCGCACCACACCAGGCCCGACGTCCTGTCCCCCGCGTCGCCGATCTCGACGGCCGCCCGCCGCAACTCCTCGGGCACCGCCCCGAACCCGACCATGTCCGCCCCATCCGTCCACTCGACACCACGCCGTCTGACGGGACGGGGACGTAGATCGTTCCCGGCACGCTCACACCGGGGCACGCGGACCGCCCGCGGGCATTCCGCTCGGTCGCGGGCCGCCGCGGGAGCTACGATCCGCGCGGGCACCGAGGGGGATGTGTGAGACACGCGCTGATCGTCGTGGCACTGCTGGTCACGGCCTGTTCGCCGACCACCACCGCCGCACCGTCGAGCACGACGGCCGCGACGACGACCACCACGAGGTCGGTGGACCCGGAAGTGGGTCAGCGTCGCCTGAAGGCCGCCGCCCTGCCCGTCGACGCCCTCGTCGCGTACGGCGCCGACCAGCCCAGGGACGACAAGTACGGCAAGTGGAACGTGACGGACCTGTGCGGCGGCGTCCGCGACCCCGGCAGGTACGCGTCGTACTACCGCGCGTGGGGCAGCGACCGCATCTCGGCGTTCCACTACGTCCACCGCTTCGAGGAGACCACCGGCGGCGAAGTCCTGCGCCGGATCGCGGAGCGCGCCCGGACGTGCCCGTCGTACGTCCACGGCGACGGGTCGACGCGACCCGTCCTGGCCGACGTCGAGCTGCCCCCGAACGCCTTGCTGTCCGGGATGTTCGGCTACTGCGAGGAGTTCCAGCCCCGGGCGCACCTCTGCGCCGCCGTGATCAGCCGCGACAACCTCCTGTCCGTCCTCACCGTGGCCGGCAGGGGCGAGTCCGCCGACGTTCAGGCCCAGCTGCGGGAAGTCCTGCCGAAGGCGGTCGACGCGATGCTGGGAGCCTGACCGCTCACCGGGGTTCGACGCGGGTCGCCGTGTCGCCGAAGACGAACGGGTTCGGCTCGCACTCGGCGATGAAGTCGCCGGGGAACCCGAGCCGGAACTCCACCGCCGCCTCCAGCCGCCGCACCGCGTCGTCGGGCAGCACGAGGTCCAGCGCGCCCAGGTTCTCGGCGAGCTGCGCGACGCTGCTCACGCCGACCAGCGGCAGCACCGCCCGCGACTTGGCCCGCGTCCACGCCAGCGCCACCTGGGCCGGGCGGGCGCCGAGCTCGTCCGCGACCTCCCGGACCGCACGGGCC
>NZ_JBHTLK010000164.1:0-16022 GCF_042678885.1 Saccharothrix hoggarensis | reverse complement strand
GTGCCGCCCGCCCGCGGAATCCCGCCGGGGGGCGTGCCGGGACGGGCGAACCCGCCCGGGGGCGTGCCGTGCCGAGGGCCGGGGCCGTCGAACGGAGCGCGTGCCGAACCACCTGGTGGGGTGTTCGGACGCGCCGGCTGATCCCCGGCGCCGTGCCGCGGTGGGTGCGCACCGCCGTCCGGGTCCTCCCCGGTCGGCCACTGCGGCTCCGCGCCACGATGCCTGTCGTCATGCTGGTCGTTCACGAAATGGCCTCCCAGACCGGCGTGCTCCTGCACGCGGTTCGGTGGTCGTACGCCGCTGCTCCTCGCCGGAGCGGCGCCCGTGGCCGGAGCAGGTTCACTCCGCCGCGGTCCTCCTGCGCGGCTTGCGAGAGTTCAGGCCACGCGTTCCCAGGACGTATGACTGCACCAGGTGGTTCCAACTACATGTGCGGCAAACCTCGACCACGTACACGGTGAACTCCTCGAAGAGGGTCGCCATGCGGGCCAGTTCCTCGCCGGTGCGCGCGGACCCGGCCGCGTGCTTCAGCTCGTCGCCGTAGACCCAGGACACGTGGGTCAGCGGTTCCTTGCGGCAGACCGGGCACGTCACGTCGCTCGGCCGGCCGTGGAACTTCGCAGCTCGCAGCAGGTACGGGCTGGCGTCGCAGACCTCCATCGTGCCCACTCGGCCCGCGTAGACCTCCGCCAGCAGCGCACGGCGCTGCAGGGCGTAGTCCACGACCTGGCGTTGGGTCGACACGACGACCAGAGTACGTGCCGCCCCAACCGCGTCGATGGGCCGTTCAGGGCAGTGCCCCGAAGGCAGGGGTCGATGTGTGCCACGTGACACTTCACCGGCATGCGCGGATGTATCGCACCGATATACTGACCACACCCATCGGCCTCACCTGAGCGGGGAGGTGCTCCGTGCTGGAGTTCGCGATCCTCGGCCTGCTGCACGAAGCACCCATGCACGGCTATGAGCTGCGCAAGCGCTTGCACGAGCTGCTGGGGGCGTTTCGAGCGTTCTCCTACGGAACGCTGTACCCCACGTTGCGCAAGTTGCAACGTGGCGGCCTCATCGTCGAGGAAGTCCCGGAGGACGACTCGGCGCGGTGGGGCCGTCGGGCGCGCAAGGTCTACCGGCTCACCGCCGAGGGCAAGGAGAGGTTCGCCGAACTGCTGGTCAACGCCGGACCCCAGACGTGGGACGACGACTCGTTCGGCGTCCACCTCGCGTTCTTCTCCCGAACCCCCGCCGAGATCAGGATGCGCATCCTCGAGGGCCGCAGGCGGCGCGTCGAGGAACGCCGTGAAGGGCTGCGCACCTCGTTATCGGCGACGAGCGAGCGCATCGACCGGTACACCCGGGAACTGCACCGGCTCGGGCTGGAGAGCACCGAGCGCGAGGTGCGGTGGTTGAACGAGCTGATCGCCCACGAACAGGCCGAACAGCGCGAGCGGGACCAATGAACCCCCGGAACAAGCACGGAAGAACAGAAGGAGGACTCGGCATGGGCGACAACCGCCGCACCGTTCGAGTGGCCATTGTCGGGGTCGGCAACTGCGCGGCGTCGCTGGTGCAGGGCGTCCACTACTACCGCGATGCCGATCCGAGCACCCGCGTGCCCGGTCTGATGCACGTCCGCTTCGGCGACTACCACGTCAGCGACATCGAGTTCGTCGCCGCGTTCGACGTGGACGCCAAGAAGGTCGGCACCGACCTGTCCGAGGCCATCGGCGCGAGCGAGAACAACACGATCAAGATCGCCGACGTGCCGCCGCTCGGCGTCACCGTGCAGCGCGGGCACACCCTCGACGGGCTCGGCCGGTTCTACCGGGAGACCATCGAGGAGTCCGACGAGCAGCCGGTCGACGTGGCGCAGGCGCTGCGCGACGCGTCCGTGGACGTCCTCGTGTCCTACCTCCCGGTGGGCTCCGAGGAGGCGGACCGCTTCTACGCGCAGGCCGCCATCGACGCGGGTGTGGCGTTCGTCAACGCGCTGCCCGTGTTCATCGCGTCCGACCCGGAGTGGGCCGAGAAGTTCCGCGCGGCCGGCGTGCCGATCGTCGGCGACGACATCAAGTCGCAGGTCGGCGCCACCATCACGCACCGCGTGCTGGCGAAGCTCTTCGAGGACCGCGGCGTGCAGCTCGACCGCACGATGCAGCTCAACGTGGGCGGGAACATGGACTTCCTGAACATGAAGGAGCTGGAGCGGCTGGAGTCCAAGAAGGTCTCCAAGACGCAGGCCGTGACGTCGCAGGTGGACCGCGACCTCGGCAAGCGCAACGTCCACATCGGCCCGTCGGACTACGTGGCGTGGCTGGACGACCGCAAGTGGGCGTACGTGCGGCTGGAGGGTCGCGCGTTCGGCGACGTGCCGCTGAACCTGGAGTACAAGCTCGAGGTGTGGGACTCGCCGAACTCGGCGGGCATCATCATCGACGCGGTGCGCGCCGCGAAGATCGCCCTGGACCGGGGCATCGGCGGGCCGATCCTGTCGGCGTCGTCGTACTTCATGAAGTCCCCGCCGGTGCAGTACTCGGACTCCGAGGCGCACGAGGCGGTCGAGGCGTTCATCCGCGGCGACGTGGAGCGCTGACCTCCGGCGAACCCCCTGCACCCGTGCGCGGTGCAGGGGGTTCGCCGTGCGGGGGGTTCGCCGTGCGTCAGCGCTTCGAGAGCCGGAGGGACTGCCACGAGCCGTCGGCCGTCCAGCCGCCGTCCACGGGCAGCGCGACGCCGTTGACGAAGCCGCTGCGCGCCGGGTCGGCGAGGAACGCCACGGCCTGCGCGATGTCGTCCGGTGACGCGAACCGGCCCATCGGCACGTGGTGCGTGATGTCGGTGTCGTCGTAGTGGCCGCCCTCCTGGTCGGCCACGTCCATCTCGGTCTTCACCCAGCCGGGGCACACCGCGTTGACCCGCACCCCGCGCCCGCCCCACTCCACGGCGAGCGTGCGCGTCATGCCGATCAGCCCGTGCTTGGTGGTGTTGTACGCGGCCCGGTCGGCGACACCCTGGAGCCCGGCGACGGACGCGATGTTGACCACCGAGCCCGAGCCGCGGGCCAGCATCACCGGCCCGAGCGCCCGCGTGAGCAGGAACGGGCCGGTCAGGTTGACCGCCAGCACCCGCTGCCACTGCTCCAGCGACGTCTCCTCGAACGGCGTGATCCCCGAGATCCCCGCGTTGTTGACCAGCACGTCGACCCGGTCGCCGACCCGCTCGACCACCCGCGCCACGTCCGCGGGCGACGACACGTCACCCACCACCCCGCCGGGCGTCTCCCGCAGGTCGAACCCGACCACCGCGAACCCGTCACCCCGCAACACCTCGGCGATCCGGGCCCCGATCCCCTGGGCCGCCCCGGTCACCACCGCAACACGCTGTTCCATGCCGCGCACGCTAGGCGTTCCGGCAGAGGACGCACACCTCCCAGTCGAACGGCCGCGACCGCACCTTCTCCAGGTACGCGGCCGCCCGTTCGTGCTTCGGGTCGAAGTGGCGGCCGATGACCAGGCCGGCCACGGTCGCGGCACCGGCCCGCTTCAGCGCCACGGCGGCGGACTGGAGGCTCGCCCCCGTGGTCCACGTGTCGTCCACCAGCAGGACCGAGCGCCCGGCCACCTCGCCGACGACCTGAACCGTCCCGGGGACGAGGTCGTCGTTGTTCGGCGCGTCCGCGCGCAGGACCGTGGCGAAGCGGTCACGGGTTCGGCCGACCTGACGGCCGAGGATGCCCGCGAGGGGTTCCGGCACCCTGGTGCTCGGCACGCTGGTCACGACGTCGAACCGCTCGACGTCGGCGGCTCTCGCCAGGCAGTCCTCGTGCCGGCTCAGGAAGGCGGCCAGGACGAGCGCGAGGCCGTTGGTGAAGTCCCGACGCTCCTTGTCCACGTCGCTGTTCTTGTAGCGCCACAGCTCGCGCGCGAGCTGATCGCCCTTGATGGCGATCGAGATGGGCACCACCACGTCGGCTACCTCGCCGCGGAAACCGGCGCGGTGGCGGTTGCAGTGGTAGCAGCGGACGAACTGGTCCGTGTTCCGCCGGCAGACCAGGCAGATCGACCGGTCGACCGCCGGGGGTGGCACCAGGACGTTGCTGTACCGCTCCTGGAGGCGGCTGTGCGCCCTCACGTCAGAAGTCGATCAGCTCGGGAAGCTCCGCCGTCAGCTCGTCCAGGACCTTCAGGAGGTGGTCGGGCCCTTCGAGCACCGTCGTGTTCGGGCGGCGGGACGTCTCCTTGCCCCACTTCGTGCCTTCGACCACCTCGGGCAGGAGGAAGACGTGCCGGCCCTGTTCCAGCGCCACGCGGGCCTGGATGCGGGTTCCGCTGTGCTCGCCGGCCTCCACCACCACCGTGGCGACACCGCAGCCGCTCATCACGGCGTTCCGCATCGGGAAGTGGTGCTTCGCCGGACGGGCGTCGGGCCAGAACTGGGACACCACGGCGCCCCGGAGGCCGATCTCCGCCTGCAGGTCCCGGTTCGTCGCCGGGTAGCAGTGCCTCAGCCCGGTCCCGACCACGGCGACGGTCCGGCCGCCCGCGTCGAGGGCGGCACGGTGCGCTGCCGCGTCAACGCCGGCGGCGAGGCCGCTGAGCACCGTCACGCCGTGCCCGGCGAGTGTCGTGGCGACCTCGCGTGCGACGTGGAGACCGCGTGAACTCGGGTTCCGGCTGCCGACGACGGCGACCGCGCGCTCGTCGGCCGGTGACAGCGCGCCCCGCACGGTCAGGAACGGCGGCCGTTGGTGGACCATGAGCAGCCGTACCGGGTAGTCGTCGTCGAGCAGGGTGACCAGCCGGATGCCCTCCGCGGCCCACGCCTCGATCTCGCGCTCGACCTCGTCGAGCTCCGCCGAGTGGTCGACGTCGGCGTGGTCGAGGGTCGGCTGGTCCGGGGTGAGCAACGCGTCGAGGACCGCGAGCGCCGAGGCCGCGTCCTCGATCTGGCCGGACACCTCCGTCCACGCCCGCCCGCTGGTCCGGAGCGCGAGCAGGAGCGCCGCCTGTTCGCGTCGCGTCGTCATCGGCTCATCCTATCGAACACCTGTTCGATCCAGTAGATCGTTCACCCGGACGGGTAGAGGCTATAGCGCGGCGGGCAGGGCTGACAGCGCGGGCAGGACGGTGACCTGGGCCAACACCTCCGGGTCCGGGGGGAAGTGGGGGTTCGGGACGGCGTACACCGTCATGCCGGCGGCCAGGGCGGAGCGCAGGCCGTTGGTCGAGTCCTCCACGGCGGCGCAGCGGGACGGGTCGGCGCCCAGCTTGGACGCGGCCAGGAGGTAGACGTCGGGCGCGGGCTTGCCGGCGGCCGTCTGCTCGCTCGACAGCGCGACCGGGACGACGTCGGTCAGGTCGGTCGCCGCCAGGAACGACTTGATCAGCACCGGCGGTGACGAGCTGGCGATCGCCACGGGGTAGCGGGACGCGACCTCGCGGACCACGGCCACCGCGTCGGGCAGCACGGGCGGGCCGTCGGCGTACCGCTCGGCCATCTCCCCGATGACGCCGGACGCGACCTCGGCCGGGGTGAGGCGGACGCCCACCTCGGTCACCAGGTACGTCGCCCACTCGGGTGTGCTCATGCCCTGCATCGCCCGGGTCGACGCGGGCAGCCACGTGCCGCCGTGCCGGGCCGCGAACGCCCGCCGCACCTCGTCCCACATCCGCTCGGAGTCCACCAGCACGCCGTCGAGGTCGAACACCACCGCTTCCACACCCCGACCGTAGTGTGAGCCCACCTGCCCCGCCCTCCTCGCGTCGAATCGGTGAGGATGGCGAAGTGAATCTCCGCGGTGAAGAATTGATGGTTAACAACAGGTGAACGCCGGCATACGGTCGGTCGGTCTTCCGTACTGACCGTAGGAGGCGTTCGAGTTGGTGCGACACCTACCCCTGCTGGCCAACCACTCCCCCGGACGCGCGGCGGTGACCTGCGAGTACCGCTGCGGCGACGCGTGCTTCCACGACGTGCCCAACACCTCGGGCAACCCCTACTTCGGCGACCTCGTCACCCGGCGCACGGCGATCAAGGCCGGTGTGGTCGTCGCGGCCCTGGGCGGCGCGGCGGCGACCGGCGCGGCGACCGCCGAAGCCGCGCACGCCGAACCCGAACCCGCGCCCGAACCGGCTCACGCCGACGCGTCACCCCCGGGACTGGACTTCCGGCCCGTCGAGCCGAACACGCTGGACGCCGTCGTCGTCCCCGAGGGCTACCGCCACGAGGTCGTGATCCGCTGGGGCGACCCGATCTTCCCCGGCGCGCCGCGGTTCGACTTCGACCACCAGACGGCCGCCGCGCAGGCCCGCCAGTTCGGCTTCAACTGCGACTTCGCCGCGCTGCTGCCGCTGGACGCGACGGGCCGCACCAGCCTGCTCGTGACGAACCACGAGTACACCAGCGAACCGTTCATGTTCAAGAACTACGACCCGGAGCACCCCACCCGGGAACAGGTGGAGATCGCCTGGGCCGCGCACGGCCTGTCCGTCGTCCAGGTCCACCAGCACCGCGACGGCCGCCTCAGCACCCGCTTCTCCCGCTACAACCGCCGCATCACGGCCACCACGCCGTTCCGGCTCACGGGCCCGGCCGCGGGCTCCGACCTGCTCAAGACGTCCGCCGACCCCACCGGCACGATGGTGCTGGGCACGCTGAACAACTGCGCGGGCGGCGTGACGCCGTGGGGCACGATCCTGTCCGGCGAGGAGAACTTCAACCAGTACTTCGGCAACGCCGCCGCGCGCAGCGACCCGCGCCTCGCCCGCTACGGCATGACCGGCACGGCCACCACCCGCAAGTGGGAGCGGTTCGACCGGCGCTTCGACCTGGCCCGCGAGCCCAACGAGGCCAACCGGTTCGGCTACGTCGTCGAACTCGACCCGACCGACCCCGACTCCACCCCGGTCAAGCACACCGCCCTCGGCCGGCTCAAGCACGAGTGCGCCAACGTGCGCGTCGCGCCGGACGGCCGCGTGGTCGCGTACTCGGGCGACGACGAGCGGTTCGAGTACGTCTACAAGTTCATCTCCACCGGCAAGGTCCGCCCCGGCGACAGCCGTGCCGCCCGGCGGCACAACATGACCCTGCTGGACGACGGCAGGCTGTACGTCGCCCGGTTCACCGGCGACAGCCCGCCGGCCGAGGTCGACGGCTCGGGCAGGCTGCCGTCGGACGGGCGGTTCGACGGCCACGGCGAGTGGATCCCGCTGGCGAGCGGCGACCGGTCGTTCGTGCCGGGCATGACGGCCGAGGAGGTCTACGTCTTCACCCGGCTCGCGGCGGACAAGGTCGGCGCGACGAAGATGGACCGCCCCGAGGACATCGAGACCCACCCGCACACCGGCGTCGTCTACTGCGCGCTCAGCAACAACGTCGACCGCGGCAAGCCGGGCAAGGAAGGCGCGACCGAGCCGAACCCGCGCGTGAACAACAAGCACGGCCAAGTGCTGGAGCTGACCGAGCGCGGCGGCGACGCCCTCGCGCTCACGTTCTCGTGGAACCTCATGCTGGTGTGCGGCGACCCGGCGTCGCCGGACACGTACTTCGCGGGCTACGACAAGACCCGCGTCTCGCCGATCTCCAGCCCGGACAACGTGGCGTTCGACCGGCACGGCAACCTGTGGATCTCCAGCGACTCGGCGGGCGCGCTCAACGGCCTCAACGACGGCCTGTACGCGGTGCCGGTGGCGGGCCGCGAACGCGGTCACCTCAAGGCTTTCCTCACCGTGCCGCGCGGTGCGGAGACGTGCGGGCCGGTGATCGGCGAGCGCGTGGTGACGGTGTGCGTGCAGCACCCGGGCGAGGTGGACGGCGCGAGCGCCGACAACCCGGTGTCGCACTGGCCGGACGGCGGCGACTCGCAGCCGCGCCCGTCGGTCGTGGCGGTGTGGCGGGAGGGCCGGCGGATCGGTGAGTAGGGGCCGACACGCGCTGTGAGCAGGCGGTTCCGGTCGGCGAAAGGTGGAGGTGTTCGCCCGCCGTTCACCTCGAAGTCCGCTGGCGGAGGGGTTGCACTCCTACGGTCGCCCAGTTCCCACTGAGCGATCTCGGAGGTCCGTGTGTCCTCATCCACCGATCGGGGCCGTCGCCTGCTGCCCCTGTTGCCCAACCACCCCCTCGGGCGTTCGGCGATCACCTGCAAGTACCGCTGCGGCGACGCCTGCGCGCACGAAGCCCCGAACACGTCCGGCAACGCCTACTTCGGTGACGTCGTCGGCGAGGTCGTGCGCCGGCGTGGCCTGCTGAAGGCGGGCGCGGTGCTGGCCGTCGCGGGCGCGGGTGTCGGGCTGGTCGGTGCCGGCGCCGCCGTCGCGAAGCCCGACGCCGACGTCGACCTGGGCGGCGGGCGCCGCAAGGACGGCCTGAACTTCACCGCCGTCGCGCCCAACACCGAGGACCGGGTCGTCACGCCCGAGGGCTACGAGCAGGGAATCGTGCTGCGCTGGGGCGACCCGGTGCTGCCCGGCGCGCCCGAGTTCGACTTCGACCGCCAGACCCCGGCGGCGCAGGCGAAGCAGTTCGGCTACAACTGCGACTTCCTCGGCCTGGTCCCGGTCGGCAGGCACGACCAGTGGCTGCTCGTCGCCAACCACGAGTACACGAGCGAGGAGTTCCTGTTCCGGAACTGGGACTCCGCCAACCCCACCCGTGAGCAGACCGAGATCGCGTGGGCCGCGCACGGCGCGTCCGTCGTGCTGGTCGAGCGGGACCGGCGCACCGGCAACCTGGTGCCCAAGGTGGACCGCCGCTACAACCGGCGGCTGACCGCGACGTCCGAGTTCAAGGTCACCGGCCCGGCGGCGGGCTCCGCGCACCTCAAGACGTCCGCCGACCCGACCGGCACGAAGGTGCTGGGCACGCTGAACAACTGCGCGGGCGGCGTCACGCCGTGGGGCACGATCCTGTCCGGCGAGGAGAACTTCAACCAGTACTTCGGCAACGCCGGTTCGGTCACCGACCCGGTGGTGAAGGCGCGGCTGGCCAGGTACGGCCTGTCCGGCGCGGCGTCCACGCGCAAGTGGGAGCGGTTCGACAAGCGCTTCGACGTGGCGCAGGAACCGAACGAGGTCAACCGGTTCGGCTGGGTCGTCGAGATCGACCCGCTCGACCCGGACTCGACCCCGGTCAAGCACACCGCGCTCGGCCGCTTCAAGCACGAGGGCGCGAACGTGATCATCGCCCGCGACGGCCGCGTGGTCGCGTACATGGGCGACGACGAGCGCTTCGACTACATGTACAAGTTCGTGTCCGACGAGAAGTTCAAGCCGGGCAACAGCAAGCACGCGCGTGAGCACAACAAGAAGCTCCTCGACCGCGGCACGCTCTACGTCGCCCGGTTCACCGGCGACAGCCCGGCCGCCGAGATCGACGGCTCCGGCAAGCTGCCCGCGGACGGCGAGTTCGACGGCACCGGCGAGTGGATCGCGCTGGCGAGCGGCGACCGGTCGTTCGTGCCCGGCTTCACCGCCGAGGAGGTCTACGTCTTCACCCGCCTCGCGGCGGACAAGGTCGGCGCGACCAAGATGGACCGGCCGGAGGACGTCGAGCCGAACCCGCGCAACCGCCGGGTGTACGCGGCGCTGACCAACAACACCGACCGCGGCAAGGCGGGCAAGGAAGGCGCGACCGAGCCGAACCCGCGCCTCAACAACCGGCACGGGCACGTGCTCGAGCTGGAGGAGCGGCGCGGCGACAACACCGCGACGTCGTTCTCGTGGAAGCTGATGCTGGTGTGCGGCGACCCGACGTCGCCCGACACCTACTTCGGCGGCTACGACAAGACGCAGGTCTCGCCGATCTCGTGCCCGGACAACGTGGCGTTCGACGCCCGGGGCAACCTGTGGATCTCCACCGACGGCAACGCCCTGAAGTCCAACGACGGCCTGTTCGCCGTGCCGGTGGAGGGCGAGTTCCGCGGCCGGGTGAAGCAGTTCCTCACCGTGCCGAAGGGCGCGGAGACGTGCGGCCCGGTCATCGAGGACGACTTCGTGCTCGTCGCCGTGCAGCACCCCGGTGAGATCGACGGCGCGTCGGCGTCGAACCCGCTGTCGCACTGGCCGGACGGCGGCGCCTCGCAGCCCCGCCCGTCGGTCGTGGCGGTGTGGAAGAAGGACAAGGGCCGCATCTGCGGCTGACCCCGGCGGTGGAGGGCCCGCGCCGCGGGCCGGGCCCTCTGCCGAGTTGTCCACAGGCACGGCAGTTGTCCACAGCCGCAGCCTGACGCCGCCCACGTGTCGGTCCTGTGTGGCAGCGTAAAAGCAGGGGTCCCCTCGGCGGGGACGCCTGCGCAGCAGGCTTTCGGCGGTGGTGCCTGCGCAGCACCGCCTGCGCGGCACCGCCCTTCCTCGGTGGCCCGCGGCAGGGGTTGGTTAGGGTCGAGGCATGAGTCGTCCCGTTGCCCTCATCACCGGCGCGTCGCGAGGTATCGGCGCGGCGGTCGCCCGCGTCCTCGCCCCGACGCACGACCTGCTGCTGGGCGGCCGGGACGAGGCGGCGCTGGCAGAGCTTGCCGGGTCGCTGGGCTCCGCCCGGCCGTGGCCGGTGGAGCTGACCGACCCCGGCGCGCTCGCCGCCGCCACCGCCGACCTCACCCGGCTGGACGTCCTCGTGCACAGCGCGGGCATCGCCGAACTCGGCCCGCTCGCCGAGGCCGGCGCCGACGTCTGGCGCCGCACCCTCGACCTCAACGTCGTCGCCGTCGCCGAGCTGACCCGCCTGGTGCTGCCGCTGCTGCGCGCCGCCCGCGGCCACGTCGTGCTGATCAACTCGGGCGCCGGGCTGCGCGCCAACGCCGACTGGGGCGTGTACGCGGCGAGCAAGTTCGCCCTCCGCGCCTACGGCGACGTGCTGCGCGCCGAAGAGGAAGACCTCCGCGTCACGTCCGTCCACCCCGGACGCGTGGACACCGACATGCAGCGCGGTGTCCGCGCGCAGCAGAGCGGCGACTACCAGCCGCACCTCTACCTGCACGCGGACTCCGTCGCCCGGGCCGTCGCGACCGCCGTGCACGCGAGCGAGGACGCCCACGTCACCGACGTCGTCGTCCGACCGAGGCCGCGCCCTAGCTCGTGAAGGTGAACCCGCGGTCGGTCGCGAGCCGCGCGAGCTGCCGGTTGCCCACGACCGACGAGTGCGCGGTCGACACGTACACGACCTCACCGTTCGGCCGGTAGCTGTACGCCGTGCGCGACCCCCACTCGCCGACGTGCTCGGTGAACACGACGAGCCCGCCGTCGGCCTGGCGCACCGAGCCGGTGCACGTCGAGAACCCGCACAGCTCGGCGGGCGTTGTCGTGAAGAACCCCGGCGCGTGGATTTGGATGAAGAAGCCCGACGGGCCGCGCGGCGTGCTGAACCGGACGTCGTTGTTGACGTACTGGAGCCCGTCGAACAGTCCCGCCGCCTCGTGGCCCCAGGCGCCGGTCGTCACGTCGGACGCGCCGCGCACGACCAGCGGCACCAACTCCACCTCGCGCGCGGCGAACCGGGCCGTGCGCACCTCCAGCTCCGCCGCCGTCTCGTACACCGGCGTGACGTCCGCCGGAGGCCACGTGAACTCCCCCGACGGCGCGGCGGACGCCGTGCCGGCCAACCCCACCATCGCCGCCAGTGCCAGCACGGCGGTCAACGTCCTGCGAATCATGGTGCGTCCTCCCCTTGGTCGGTCCTCCACAGGAGAAGACGCACGCGCCCCGGTTTCTGTTGCCTAGCGGAGTCGGGCGGACACGGCCCGCACGCCGGCCTGCGCCTCGCGGCGGTCGACGTTCGTGGTCTCGCCGTCGGCCACGACCTGCTTGCCGGCCACCCACACGTCCTTGACCCGCCGGGTGCCCGACGCCCACACCAGGTTGGCCAGCACCTGCTCGTCGGGCGCGTCCAGCCCGGTGGCGAAGGCCGGGTCGTCCACGTCGACGTGCACGACGTCGCCCCACCGGCCGGGCTCCAGCGCGCCGAGGTCGTCGCGGCCCAGCGCCGCCGCGCCGCCCCGCGTGGCCAGCAGCAACGCGTCCGCCGCACGCATCGCCGTGGCGTCCTTCGTCGTCACGCGCGCGAGCAGGGCCGCGAGCCGGGCCTCCTCGAACAGGTCGAGGTCGTCGTTGGACGCGGGACCGTCCGTGCCGAGCCCGACCGGCACGCCGGCGTCCAGGTAGGACCGCAGCGGCGCGATGCCGGACGCCAGCTTGGTGTTCGAGCCGGGGCAGTGCGCGATGCCGACCCGGTGCCGGGCGTAGATCGCCACGTCCTCGGGCGAGAGGTGCACGGAGTGCGCGGACAGCACCCGGCCGCCGAGCACGCCAGCCTGCTCCAGCAGCCGCGGCACGGAGCCGTGCGACTCGCGCTGCGCCACGTCCTCCTCGGGCGACTCGGCGACGTGGATCTGGAGCAGCGCGCCGCGGTCGCGCGCCTCGCCGGCGATCTCGCCCAGCGCCTCGGGCGTGAGGATGTACGCCGAGTGCGGCCCGTAGCTCAGCTCGATCCGCTCGTCCGGCCCGAACCGCAGGCCGTCGGCGTCGATCCAGCGGGTGATCTCGTCGGTCATCGGCCGCCACGGCAGGCCCGGCAGGTCCATGATCGCCGCGCCGAACAGCACCCGCGAGCCGGCGGCCAGCACGGCGTCGGCCAGCTGCTCGCCGTGGAAGTACATCTCGGCGCTCGTGGTGACGCCGTTGCGCAGCATCTCCACCGCGCCGAGCAGCATGCCGACCCGGATGTCCTCGGGCTTCATCTTCGCCTCGGCGGGCCACATCGCCTCGTGCAGCCAGCGCAGCAGCGGCAGGTCGCCGCCCATGCCGCGCAGCAGCACCATCGGGCTGTGCGCGTGCGTGTTCACGAGGCCGGGCAGCAGGATGCCGGTCAACCGGCGGACCTCGCCCGCGAACTCCGGCGCGTGGGCCTCCGGACCGACGTGCGCCACCCGTCCGTCGACGATGTCGACCACGGCGTCGCGGAGGACGGTGCAGGCGGGATCGCAGGGCAGGACGACCGGGGCGTGGAGGCGCAGCGACATGGCCACGATCCTGCCGCACGCGGCCCGATGGCACTCGAACGAGCGACACACGACACGGCGGCACAGGCGTCCCGCGTAACACGAAAAGTGGGTTTCGCCGACTTGAGAGTTGCTCGCGTGCTGGACGGACGTAGCCTCCGGAACGTTGGGATAAGTGGTCTTCCCGCTGATCCGGCGAAGGAGTGCGCGGTGGCTCGGAGCGGTGTCGAGAATGGATCCGGCGAGCGGCGCGGCCGCGGTCTGCCCGCGGTGGCCGTCCTGCGGTCGGAGGACGACTTCACCGATCCGGGCCTGTCCCGGGAACGCCGGTGGCTGGCGTTGTTCCTCCTCGTGCACCTGGTGGACGAGCACGGCCGGATGAGCACCGCGTACCGGCGCGTCCTGAAGCGGGCGGCGCGCGAGCCGGGGCACTGGGCCCAGGGCCGGTCGCTGGGCGCGGTGCGGGCGGAGGTGAGCCGCTGGATCGGCGCGAACGCGCGGGCCGACTCCCGGCCGCCGTGGAACCGGATCGCCGACGTGGTCGACGCCGCCGTGCACCCGAGGTTCGCGCCGGGCGTCCGGGCGACGGCCCGGTACCTGTACGCCCTCGCCACCGGCGAGCCGGCCGACGAGGCGCACCGGCCGCACTGGCTGCACCCGGCCGCGGGCACGGTCACGACGTCGCTGATCGGCGGCCCGGAGTGGGCGGCCAAGCACAGCCTGCCCCTGGCGGTACCCGAACCCCGCCCGCCCGAGCCCGCCACCAAGCCGGCAGCCAAGCCCGGTGCCGAGCCCGCAGCCGAGCCCGCAGCCGGCCTCGCCGCCGAGCCCACCGCCATGCCTGCGGCCGGGCTCGCCGCCAAGCCCGCCACGGAGCCGGCCGCCCCCCTCGCCGCCGCGCCCGCCGTGGAGGACGCCGTGGAGGACGCCGAGGAGGATGGGGCGTTCGACCCGGAGTGGAGCGCCTACAACCTGCTGTGGACGGTGGTCCGGGCGCACCGCGACGCCCAGCACCGGATCGCCCTGCTGGAGCACCAGGTCCGCGAGCTGCACGAGGAGAACGCCCGGCTCTCCGGCGACGTCACCTCGTGGCTCGGCGGGTACCGGCCCGCCATCCCGGACCAGGAGCGGTCGGCCCGCGAGCCGCGCCCGGTCGCGGACCGCCACCTGGCCGCGGCGGACCCGCCGGCGCCGGACGCACCGGCCGACCCCGTGGCGGCGGACCCCGGGCAGGTCTTCACCTACCCACTGCCGGCGGAACTGCCCGCGGCGCGCGTCACGAGCTGACCGCGCGGCCACCCGCACGTCACCCCGCACGTCACCCCCGCACGTCATTCCCGCAGGTCACACCCGCACGTCACATCCGCACGTCACTCCGCCACCGGCAGCGCGGCCCGCACCTCCCAGCCGCCACCGCCGCGCGGACCGGCGCTGAACCGCCCGCCGAGCAGTTCGACGCGCTCCCGCATGCCGACCAGCCCGTACCCGCCGGTGCCACCGACCGGCGACGCCTTCTGCGCCCGCCCGTCATCGGCCACGACCACGTGCACCACCCCGTCGGACACCACCACCGAGACGTCCACGGAGGACACCCCGTCGGCGTGCTTGCGGGCGTTGGTCAACGACTCCTGCACCAGCCGCAGCACCGAGCGCCCCAACGACGGCGGCACGGACACGGGCAGGTCGAGGTGCAGCCGCACCGGCTGGCCGGACCGCTCCACCACCCCGCGCACGTCGTCGGCCAGGTCGCTGCTCGCGCTCGGCGCGTCGGCGTCGCCCTCCGCGTCGGCCCCGCGCAGCGTCCCCACCAGCCGCCGCATCTCGGTCAACGCCTCGTGCCCGCTGCGCACGATGATCGGCAGCGCCTCGGGCGCGGCGGACGGCACGGCCTGCGCCGCCTGCGCGTGCACCACCATCCCGGTCACGTAGTGCGCCACCACGTCGTGCAGCTCGCGCGCCAACGCCATGCGCTCGGCGTGCTGCGCCGCCGCGACCTCGGCCCGCACGGCGGTCGCGCGCTCCCGGTCGCGGGCCCGGAAGTACAGGCCGGTGCCGACCGACAGCACCAGCAGCACCGAGCCGCCGATCACGTGCTGCCACGGTCCCGGCCCGTCGTACTCCGGCCAGTACCGGGACCAGTAGTCCGGCCGCATGAAGTCCGTCAGCGCGGACACGGCGACCAGCAGCGCCACCGCGAGCACCGCCCGCACGAGCGGCGCGTGGCGGACGACCGTCGCGATGACCGCCATCACGGCCGCGGTCTCGGACACCACCAGGGCGCCGATCAGCGGCACCTTGGGCGCGGAGTCGACCACGAGCAGGACGACGGACGTCGCGGCCACGGCGGTGGCGGCGGCCAGCGTGGCGTCGAACGGCCGGCGGGGCGCGAGCACGGCCAGCGCGCACACCACGGCCGTGCCGGGGAACTGCCACCAGTTCGCGTCGCCGATCAGCTCGCTGCCGAGGAGGAAGAGGAGGGCGCACGCAAGCGGCCACTGGCGGCGGAGCAGGGGCCGCCACCCGAGGTGAGTGCTCTCCACGACACGTCACGGTAGGTGCTCGGGGCGGATCGTGCGTCCACCTCCGGTCGGGTGGGGTGTCCACCGCCAGGCTGACCCGAACGCCACTCAAAACACACCAGTGGCCGATGTCGGATGACGAATCCGGGGGTGACTCTGGTGAAGGGAGTCGGGGAACGGAGGAACACCATGTTCGGAGTGGTCGCGACGTGGGCGGGCGCCGTGCTGGGTCTGCTGGTGCTGGTCCTGATGGCGTTGGCGGGCGTGCTGGTGGACTCGCAGCGCTGACGGGTGTCGGCGCTGACGGTGTCGGCGCCGGCAGGGCCGCGGCCGGCGGGGTCAGCGGCTGATGGTGCCACCGGCCGGTGGGGTCAGCGGCCGGCGGTGCCAGCGGCCGGCGAGGGTCGGCGGCCGGCGGGGGTCAGCGCTCGGCGTGCCGCCGGAGCAGTTCGGCGAGGCGTCCGGGCGACTGGGGCTGGGTGGTCTCCTCGGGCGCGGGGGCGAAGCGGGGCGGTCCG